>CAMYMP010000732.1 GCA_947259435.1 uncultured Woeseiaceae bacterium | reverse complement strand
GTGATGTGGCTGACGCGCCGCCTGGTGCCGGATCACAAGACGATTGCCGACTTTCGCAAAGACAACGGTGCTGCGATCGGCAAGGTGTGTTCGCAGTTTGTCGAGCTGTGCCGCCGGATCGGGCTTTTGTCGGTGGCAAGCGTTGCCATTGACGGCTCGAAGTTCAAGGCTGTGAACAACCGGGACAAGAACTTCACCAAGGCGAAGATGGCGCGACGGATGAAGCAGATTGAGGAGAGCGTTGCGCGCTATTTGCATCAGCTGGACAGTGCGGACCGTCAGGAGCCCACAGCAGCAATCAGCGCACGGGTTGAGCGTCTGCACGAGAAGATCGACAAGTTGCATGAAGAGATGGCTCGGCTGAAGGTGCTTGAAGGTGAGATGCTCAACAGCGCTGATGAGCAGATCTCGCTCACCGACCCGGATGCCCGTTCCATGGCCACCAGCGGGCGTGGTTCAGGGGTTGTGGGCTACAACGTACAGGCCGCCGTGGAGATAGATCATCATCTGATCGTTGCTCACGATGTGGTGCAGACCGGATCTGACCGTGCGCAGCTTGAACCGATGGGGCAAAAGGCCAAGGAGGTGCTTGGCGCAGAAGAGCTGGATGTGGTTGCTGACCGGGGTTACTTCAGCGCCGATCAGATCAAGGCCTGTGCTGATGTCGGCATTGTGCCGACCTTGCCCAAGCCGCAGACATCGAGCAACCGCAAGAAGAACATGTTCGTCAAATCCGACTTTCGCTATGTACCGGATGAAGATGCATACATCTGCCCGGCTGGCGAGACGCTGAACTGGCATTACGTGACCGAAGAGGCCGGCCTGGCGGTGAGCCGCTATTGGACAACCGCGTGTGGCAGTTGCCCTCTCAAGAGCCAATGCACCACCGGCAAGGAGCGGCGCATCAGTCGCTGGGAGCACGAGCCTCTGGTGGAAGCCATGCAGCGACGGTTAGATGAGCATCCGGACGCCATGCGCCTGCGCCGCGAGACGGTGGAACATCCGTTTGGCACGATCAAAATGTGGATGGGCGCGACCCACTTCCTGATGAAGCGGCTAAAGAACGTCAAAACCGAGATGGCATTGAACGTGCTCGCCTACAATCTCACCCGGGTGATCAACATCATCGGCATCAAGCCACTGATGGCAGCGATCCGGGGGTGAGAGGCCCGTATTGCGCCAAAGTTGGCCCACTGAAGACCAACAATAGCTCCATAGCGCCACAAAAGCCGCTCGGGGCGCCCAACAGCAAAAATAAGGGACAAAGTGCAGATCTGGGCTCAACTACGACCGAAGCAACAATCACCGGGCGTTTCTACACAGCCAAGACCCTTAGCGGAAGCCCAGCCTAGACAAGCAGGCATCATTGCCGACGCTCCGCCGTTCATTCGCTGGCCATGCGCTCGGCCTCGGCAAGCTGGTCGCGGGTTATTTCGCAAGCAACTATATCCTGGACTTCCTGCAACGCACGCCAGTCAAAGGATTGCAGCATAACCCGGCCTTCCATTTTGTAAGCGCGCAGCACATCGATAACGGCTCGAGCAAACTTTTTCGGCGGCCATGTCAGACCCGGTCTTTCGGGATTAATTTTTATCTCGATATTAAATTGCACCGCCTGGTTGCCGGACCTGTCAACCAGGTCAAATACCTCGGCCAATGTCGGTACCGATGTGCCATCGACGGCTTGCTGCCTGGGATAACGCTGTGCGTACTTGCTACCTGGATTGAGGCGCCCGACATCGTAGGTTTTGACCCTGGCCAATGTCATCGAATGAATACTGGCGCTACTTTGCTGCAACCATTCTCCATTGGCGTTTCGTGTAAGCTCCGGCTCGAACCGTGGATTATGTATAACCACGACTTCTGAATCCCCGGTGAGTGCGAGATCCAGCTCCAGGGTAGTCACACCGATAGCAAGCGCTTTGGCAAATCCGGGAAGGGTATTCTCCGGCATCACTCCGCGCGCACCCCTGTGGCCTTGCAGGTCAAAACCCTGGGCGACGCTCGCTAATCCTATTAAACCGGTAACGAAACCGCCTTTTACAAGTCTTGCCAACCAATTTCCTTCTCGAATTAACACCATTCGGCCCGGCATCACTAGTTATTGTCTTCAGCCAACTGCGCCGCAAATGCCCTGACCTCGTTCAGGTCCGAACTGCGTCGCATCGGCGGCAAACTATCCAGCATTCCCTTGCCATAAGATTTCGTGTTGAGGCGGTTATCGCATAGTGCCACGATACCGCGATCACCGACGTCGCGAATCAGCCGGCCCACGCCCTGGCGCAGACTTATGGT
>CAMYMP010000731.1 GCA_947259435.1 uncultured Woeseiaceae bacterium | reverse complement strand
TCCGGCATATGGCATTGGCTGCAATTGAGGCCTCTCATGCCGGCCCCGAGACGCACCTGCGGGTCATAGTCGGGATGACAGCCGAGGCAACCTGCTTTGGTCGGGTCGACGCCCGGCATGCCCGTATACGCCGGATTATTGACGTTAACCGACGAGCCGTGCGGATTGTGGCAGCTGCCGCAGTTGCCGTGCGAGCTCAGGAATGCGCCGGAGCGCACCGTCAGCAGCGTGTCGGGATCTATGCCAAGAATCTCGTCATACTGCTCGTGGTGACGAACCAGGCCGTTACTGGATTGGATGCGTCCGCCCATCTCGTTGGGCCGGGTGTCGGGTGCCACGTCGTCAGCCGTGTTCGGCAGCTCGTCAGGCCCGAAGATCGCCTTGTCGAAACCGCTAAGATAGCTGCCGTAATCGCGTTCGCCGTCGCGCGTGTGGCACTCGCCGCAGTCAACGGCAAGCCCATAGCCCGCATCCGCCGCGGTAAGTTCGGCAAATGAACGTGGCTGCGCGTTACGAACGATGCCGCCACGGAATTTCGCGTGCTGGGAACCGGCGGCGTGGCAGGCTTCGCAATGAATGCCGCCCTCGCTGAACGTGCCGTCCATGAACGTGAGGCCGTCCTGTCCAACCGGGTTCGTCGCTGCGTCGGTGTGAACCCAACCCGTCGTGTGGCAGTTGCCGCAGTTGTACGGCTTGTCGACCGTGTTGTTGTTATACGACACCATTTCGTTAGTAAAAAAGTTGTACTGCACGTTGCTGCCGGTCACGATTGCGCCGGCCTTATCGATGAAACGCGCTTTCCAGAAGTAGCCGCCGATTACATAGGTCACATCGTCCCAGGTTACCGGGGTGCCGAGACTGTTGTCGCTGCCCGGGTTTGTGTCACCGACATCGTCATCGAAGATACGCTGCAGCACGCCGTTCAACGTCGTGAACGGATAGATCGGCTGTTCGCCATTGACGACCTTGTTTAGCTTGAACGGGTGACCGGTTTGCTTGAACGAAGCGTATTCGACCGTGTGGCACCAGCCGCACTGTTCGCTCGTGATGTACTCGCCGTCGGGAACTTCGGGCAGCACGAAATCAAGCGTGTTGGCGCCGCCAGTGGCGACCGTGAGAGGCTGATCCAATACGTCTTCATAGCCCGGTCGGCTAGCGTACCCGTCGTAGTCTCCTTCACCCAGGGTCACCGTGTAGCTGCCGTCGTTTGCAACATCGGCATCGACCCGGTCTCCGCCACCATCAGGGATGAACCATACGGCGGTAAAGCGATCGAGCGGGCCAGCGGCGGTCGAGACCTTGCCGGCAACTGTGATCGCGGTACCAGGCAACGGTTCACGACAGTCGAGAACGTCGACAACGCCGTCGCCGTTGAGATCTTCTTCGGGATCAGGATTACCGTTTTGATTCAGATCCCAGCAAGAGAAGCCACTGGTGCCGGCAGCACCTGTTGCACCTGCCGCGCCAGCAGCACCGTCGTCGCCATCACATCCCGCAACCAAAAAAGCGCCAGCCGCCAACAGCAGCAGGCGCATGATTCTGCTAGTCATAGTCCTTCTCCCACGTGCGTCGTTGTATCGTGAGCCCGGCGACACATACTCCTAATAGAGATGCGCCTCCGCACCTTGCTAACCATAGTTACAGCTACTGCTCATTACACTGACAATTATCAATTTCGGCCACGCAAATTGCTGTGGATTACACGTACCCGACTACGTTCGGTTCGCATATTTCCCGGGTGCAGAAATCGACTGTCCGACGCACTGACAAATGTCAGTTTCAGCTACGTATTAACCGAGAAATCAGCGGGATAATCACTATCGACTCGAGCGGCCGGCTTATGTTTTCATTTGACGTCGACGACCCGGGAGACGACATGCCCTGCCCCAACTGCCAGTGCCCTTTTCATGAGCTGCAGAGCGATGACGGCATATTCTCGTCCGCCGAACTCAATTGCCTCGTGACCGATGCTGTAAAACAGGTGAATTTCGGTGCCGGGGACGTCCTTTTTGCACAGGGACAGCCGAGCGCAAGCCTGTTCTCGGTCAGCAGCGGCCTCGTCAAGATCACCTGTCATTCGGCCGATGGCCGCGAACAAATCGTCGGCCTGAGCATTCCCGGCAAACTGCTGGTGGGCCTACAGTCCATTCACGACGACTGCTACGAATACTCGGCTGTCGCTGCCTCGGACGTCGGCGCCTGCAAGATCAGCCATCGCGCATTAATGACCGCCGTTAAAGCACGACCCGAGATAGCCATGCGGCTGATTGCCGCCGTCAATGCACAGCTGGCGCACAGCCGCTCGCTGATGCTCGTGATGGGCCACAAATGCGCGGCAGCGAAAATTGCATCCTTCCTCCTGCTGGTGGCGCCGAAGCACAACGGCAATGGCCGCTTCACTCTGCCATTCTCGCGCAATGACATGGCGGGCATCCTCGGCTTGAGCGAAGAAACGGTTTGCCGGCAAATGGCGGAACTGAAACGCAAAGGCGTCATTTATGCGCCGCGCGGCAGAATGGAGATCCAGGACTGGGACAGACTGCACGCGATCGCCGAAGGTCCTGCCCCGTAACAAGAAAAGAGCTTCGGAAGAATGGTGGGCCCCCGGGGACTCGAACCCCGGACCAAGAGATTAAGAGTCTCCTGCTCTACCAACTGAGCTAGA
>CAMYMP010000730.1 GCA_947259435.1 uncultured Woeseiaceae bacterium | reverse complement strand
GTCGCCTCCGGGTCTGGGGCGCCGCATACGCAGGAGCAAATATTATTCTACGCTTGCGGTCGTGGATCGGCAATGGCCGCTTCTGGCCGTTAGCTGCCGGTCATATTGGCGATTCCTGCGCTGTTTGAATGACCGCTTTGGTTGAAAGCGGACATTTTACAGCGCCCCACCACTGGTGATCCGATCACGGTCCTCTAGGCTAGCCGCGATCTCTTCTCTCGTGTATCAGCGTTGAACAGTGACGATTAAATTGGCAGCCAGCATCTGGTTTCACTGCAGCCTGCCCGGTCTGTGCGGCGATGCCCCGTCCTTGGCCGATTGCCGCCGGTGGGTTGCTAGACTCTAAAGAGGCAGGCAATGACCCGGAGCGGAAATGTCGCGGATCATTGACTACACTAAATTCAGGGTCTGCTCGGAATCCGGTCAAGTCGTTTAAGAATTCGTATCTGGATTTGGTGTGACGCTTCTTTGGCCGACTCAGAGGAAACAGGCATGGCACAGCCAATCGTATTTTTTGACATCGCGGGCCCGGACGACGACGCACTCAAGCGCTTCTATTCATCCATTTTTGGCTGGGAGCTGGATCAAACAGGACAGTTCGGTGTCCCTGTTGCCACCCCAATCAAGGGTGCAATCCGCAAAGACCCTACAGAGAAGCGTATCTACCTGGGAGTGCCCGACGTTACTGATTCACTCTCTCTCATCGAGCAATCTGGAGGCACTGTGGATGTGCCGCGATTCGAGGTTCCGGGCGTCGTGGTGCTTGGTTTATTCCGGGATCCTGCTGGAAATCCAATGGGGCTCGTTGAAATGGACGGAGACAGCCCCCGTATACCATAATTGGTCTTTTATCCCCATTTTTGTACCATGTCCACAGGCTCCAGCAAGCATCGAGAATCGCATTTTCTGCGTGCAACCGCCGCCAAATGTGAACTGTCGTCAAGAACGGCCTCTTTTTATTTTGTTAAGCTCAAGATTCTGTAACGTGGCCGAATCATAGAGCCGGCAAGGCTGATTTAAATGCAAGAACCGCCAATTCCTCTCGACGAGACTGTACGTCTGTTGAGCCTCCACTCCCTGCGCATTATGGACTCTGCCCCCGAGGAACGCTTTGATCGGGTAACCCGGATGGCGGCCCGACTGTTTGATGTCGGTATTTGTCTGGTGAGCCTGGTCGACTCGGATCGACAGTGGTTCAAGTCCAAGCAGGGACTCGACGCCTGTCAAACGCCGAGAGAAGTATCATTTTGCGGCCACGCGATTCTGGAGGAGCGGGCTTTTGTCGTCGAAGACGCTCACGTGGATGAGCGATTTGCCGACAACCCGCTCGTTACAGGTAATCCAACCGTTCGTTTTTACGCAGGCTACCCGGTGCACTCGCCCGATGGTCGGCGTATCCAACAAGCCGCGTAAGTTTTCGGCGGACGAGGCGCAAACACTCAAAGACTTTGCGGCGCTTATCGACGATGAACTCGCTTCTTCGGCGAAAATTAATGTCGATGAACTGACCAAAATTGCGAACCGTCGCGGACTTCAGCAGGTCGCGAGCCATTTGTTACCGCTATGTGAGCGAAACAATCTGGATGTCGAATTGCTTTTCTTCGACCTAGACGGCTTCAAAGCGCTTAACGACAAATTCGGGCATAAGGCCGGTGATGAAGCATTGATAACGTTTGCCAAACTGCTGCTCAAGGGTTTCCGCAATTCCGACGTTGTCGCCCGCATTGGTGGCGATGAGTTCGTCGTCATGATGGCGGGCCAGCGTGTATTTGCCGATCGGGCGTTAACGACCATGCGCGCGCAGGCCAAGAAACTGGATTCGGACTTTAGCAAACATATCGACTGGAGCGTGGGCAGGGTCCGGTTCGATCCCGATATTCACAAAGATATCGATGACTTGCTGCGAGCTGCGGATGAACAGATGTATGCGGACAAAACTCGAAGGAAAAAACGTACCGGATAGCCTGAACCCTGGCTACCCGCGTTTTGGCGTCGTCTAAGCTTCGGCTTCCAGTTCCGCCCAGATCCCGAGAACCCAGTCGCGAATCTGCAGGGACTCTTGCCAGCGATCCGATAACTCACGTTGCTCTGCGTCAGTGATTGCGTAGGGCGGCGGCCCGAGTTCGCACAAAAAGACCAGGGTTGCGTCGGCCGGACTATGGCGGCGCCACTCGCGCATGCCCTGCTTCCACCAGCCGCGGAATATCTTCACCCATTGCTGATGTTGCGGGAAATCGATGGCCACCTGGATTTGTTCGCGCGATGCAATTCGGCCCTGAAAGCAGTCTGATCGCCCGAGGATCGAGGTGATGTATTCCTGATCGCGCTCGGGCACAGGCGCGCGAAGTTCGCGATCAACCACGAAATGCGACAGGTCGGCACATAGCCGCATATCGGGCACGAGGTCCATGAGTTGCAAAGTGAAGTACAGGTCATTGAGCAAGCCATCGCGATGCGTTTCGAACAACAAGGGCATCCCCAATTGTCCGGCCTCGCCGATCCAGCGCTGCACAACCGGAACGGCATCTTCGGGCCTGATTGGCGTGACACCGCTGATGACGTTGACCATACAAGCGTCGAGTTCTATGGCGAAGTCGAGCAAGGGCCGCATGTCGTCTTCATGATTCGGGAATGCATTGATCATGCAACCAAGTTGAAACTTCGTGTAGAGATCGCGTAGCGCCAACATTTCGGGAATTTCACCGACGGAAGGATCGATACACATGCCATCGAATCCTGCCTCGGCGACCATGCGGAAGTTTTCCTCAGCCGAGCGTTCCCGAAT
>CAMYMP010000729.1 GCA_947259435.1 uncultured Woeseiaceae bacterium | reverse complement strand
AAGCTGTTCGGCAGTTTGCTCGGCCACTGGCAAAAATGTCAGGAGGCCGCCGGCGACCCAGCGGAACAGGAATAGGAACGTATGGATAACCAACGACTGCTGATTTGGGCATTTTTTGGAATGATGGTCTGGTTAACCTACCAGGCCTGGGTCCAGGACTACGGCCCGAAACCTGTTGTACCGCCCGTCGCAACTGAGGCACCGGCAATTGAACCGCCCGACGGTAGCATCCCGGAACTGACCGACTCTGCAGTCGAGGCACCCGATGTTTTGCGATCAGTCGACTCGCCGATGGCTCCGGATGCGCCCACCACCGCGCCCGTCATTCGCGTCGCCACCGACGTGCTCGAGCTCGAGCTAAGCACACAGGGGGGCACGGTACAGGGAGCCACGCTGCTTAACTATCCAATCGCCAAGGACAAGCCCGACGAACTCGTCCAGTTGCTGGCTTCCGATATCAGCCGACTGGGCCTGATTCAGTCGGGATTGCGCTCGGTCGGTGAAGGGCCCGAACCCAACCACCGTGCGTTGTTCAACAGCAAGCGGACGAACTATGCGCTGAGCGGCGACGACGAGCTGCTTGTGCCGCTGACCTGGTCGGACGGCGCCGGCGTAACCGTGCAGAAGCGCTACAGGCTTGCGCGCGGCAGTTACAAGGTAGTTGTGGAGCAAGAGGTAACGAACGCGGGCGACACGCCGTGGCGCGGTGCCGAGTATGCACAACTGCAGCGGCGATCCTTCGAACAAAAGCGTTCGATGTTCGACGTCGATTCGTATTCCTTCGATGGTCCGATCATCTATAACGGCGAGAAATCGGAAAAGCTCAGCCGCGACGACCTTCTTGATGACGGGCCGTACGCTTTTGCTACGGAGCGGGGCTGGTTCGGAGCCATACAGCACCACTTCGTCAGCGCGGTCGTGCCTCAGGCCGACACGCCGCAGCGCTACAGCGTATCGCTTCGTGATGCGGTAATGACCGCAAGCTCCATAGGGCCAACGCAAACCGTTGCGCCAGGCGAATCCCGCACGTTCACGACAACACTCTTTATCGGGCCGAAACTGCAAAGCCAGCTCGAAGAGATCGATACGACCCTCAAGCTAACGGTGGATTACGGCTGGCTGACCATTCTGTCGCAACCGCTGTTTTGGCTGCTCAGTAAGGCATTTGGCGTCTTCGGCAACTGGGGCGTGTCAATCATTGCGGTCACGTTCCTGATCAAACTGCTTTTTTACAAGCTTACCGAATCAAGCGGCCGCTCCATGGCCAAGATGCGCAACCTGCAACCACGCCTGAAGGCGCTGCAGGAGCGCTATAAGGAAGATCGCCAGCAGCTCAGCCAGGCGATGATGGAGCTGTACAAGAGGGAAAAGGTGAATCCGGCGGCTGGCTGCTTACCGATCCTTATCCAAATGCCTTTCTTTCTGGCGTTCTACTGGGTGCTGCTTGAAAGCGTCGAGATGCGACAGGCGCCGTTTGCGCTCTGGATAACGGATCTGTCGGTCAAGGACCCGTTCTTCATTCTGCCGCTCATCATGGGCGCGGCAATGTTCTTTCAGCAGAAGCTAAACCCGCAGGTCGGTGACCCGGTGCAGGTCAAAGTCATGCAGGTCATGCCGATCATCTTCACGGTGTTCTTTGCGTTCTTCCCGGCGGGCCTCGTGCTCTACTGGGTCACGAACACGCTGCTGTCGATTGCCCAGCAGTGGAAAATCAACAAGGTTGTCGAAACAGAAGCGAAACAGAAAAAGGGCAGCAAGAAGCACAAGGGCGACACGAAGGACAAAGCCGACTAACCGCAGGGCCCTTATCAGCCAAGCGTCGAACGAACCTTGATTTCCCCATGCAGGGTCCTGTGAACCGGGCAGCGATCAGCTATCTCGAGCAAGCGCTGTTCCTGCTGCGGCGTAAGATCTCCATCGAATGAGATGCGGCGGCGGAACTGATCGATCCTGCCTTCCTTGCTCTCGCAATCGGCGCAATCTTCGGCGTGAATCTTGCCGTGCGAAACGCGAACCGTCGTAGAGCGAAGGTCGAGTTTCTTGTGGGCCGCGTACATCTTCAACGTCATCGTTGTGCAGGTCGCAAGCGCAGCCGATAACAGGTCGTAGGGCGTCGGGCCAAGGTCGCTGCCGCCAACGGCGACAGGCTCGTCCGCAAGCAACGCGTGCTTCCCGGCGCGAACCTGCGTCCGAAAGCCGTCTGTCAAGGTGCGCGCGACAACCTCACCATCGTCTGCCGACAGTTCCGGCGCAGCGCCTTGCGCCGGCAGGTAGCGCGAAGCCCACGCGGCGAGAACGCGGCCCGCATACCGGGAATCTTCACTGGACGACAGGAGATGGTCGGCCTTGTCGAGACTGACAAAGCTCTTCGGGTGCTTCGCTGCTGCAAACAGCGCCCCCGCATTGTCGATCTCGACAACGTCGTCGAGCGGCGCGTGCATGATGAGCAGCGCCTTGCGCAGTGAGCCTATCGCGACGGGGAGATTGTGTTGGCGCAGGTCATCAAGGAACTGTTGTCGAACAGTAAAGGGCCGCCCGCCAAGCTCAACCTGGGCGTATCCTTTTTCGTCGAGTTCGTCTCGTGCATCGCCAAACATGTGGGCAACGTGCGTTGGTTCGGACGGCGAACCAATGGTTGCAACCGCCACCGCGGACGGGATGCTCGATGCTGCTTGCAGGACCGCGGTGCCACCGAGGGAGTGACCGAGCAGAATCGCCGGTGACTCATAATTTGCCGCGAGAAAAGATGCAGCCGCGAGCAGGTCATTGACGTTGCTTGAGAAGGTCGTGTCGGCAAAGTCGCCTTCGCTCTGTCCTAAACCCGTAAAGTCGAAGCGCAAGACGGCAATGCCTGCCGCGGTCATTGCGCGGCTGATGTTTGTCGCAGCCTTGAGGTTCTTCGAACACGTGAAACAGTGGGCGAACAGGGCATAGGCACGCACTTCCAGGGCTGGGAGGTCGAGGATGCCGGCCAGTTTCTGGCCCTCGTCATTTTCGAACTCTATCTTTAGATTCTGCATAGCATCGATTCCTGTGGTCTCATTGGCACATGACAGGCGCCCATGACACGATCGTCGCAACGGCAACACCATCGGGAGCGGGTGGTGTGGGGATCGTGCGGCTGTCGGGCAGCGCGGCCGAGCGCATTGCGCGAGGCATGCTTGGGAGTCTACCCGAACCGCGTCACGCGACGCAGCGGACATTCCGTAGCGCCGGCGGTGTAAAACTCGACTCCGGAATAGCCCTGTATTTTCCCGCGCCGGCGTCGTTCACCGGCGAATCGGTGCTCGAACTGCACGGGCACGGCGGGCCGATGGTCATGTCGCTGCTCGTCGACGCGGCGGTCGAATTCGGCGCAAGACTCGCCGAGCCCGGCGAGTTCACCAAGCGCGCCTTCCTGAACGGCAAGCTGGATCTTGCGCAGGCGGAGGCGATAGCGGACCTGATTGGCAGCGGCACCGCGCAGGCGGCCCGCGCGGCACTGCGCTCGCTGTCGGGCGCCTTTTCCAGCGCGGTCGATGCCCTTGCAGAGCAGTTGGTGCGTTTGCGCATGCACGTGGAAGCCGCGATCGATTTTCCCGAGGAAGAAATAGATTTCCTGTCGGATGACGCGCTGCTGTCCCAGCTCGAAAACTGCCGTAACGCTTTTAACGAACTCAAGAAACAAGCCGCGGTTGGACGCGTGCTGCGCGATGGTTACCGCGTCGTGATCGTCGGCAAACCCAATGCCGGTAAGTCGAGCTTGCTGAACAAGCTCAGCGGTGAGGAGTCGGCCATCGTCACCGAAGTGGCGGGCACCACACGAGACGTCCTTCGCGAGCAGATCAATATCGACGGTCTTGCGGTGGAGCTTGTGGACACGGCTGGCTTGCGCAACAACCCGGATCGCATCGAAGCAGAGGGCATAAGGCGCGCGCGCGAGGCGCTGCAAAGCGCAGATGCCGTGCTTTGGATACAGGACGCAAGCGACGCAGACGACGCCACGATCGGCGAAGAGCTTCCGCACGGTGTGGAGGTCACGGTTATTCGCAACAAGATCGATCTGACCGGTGAGCAGCCCGGCGCGAAGAACGACGGCGGCGCGGCGATCAACCTCTCTGCAAAAACAGGATCCGGCATCGATGCGCTGCACGTGCGACTCCGTGAACTGGCCGGCTACAAGAATCTTGGTGAAGGCGCGTTTACAGCGCGCAAGCGCCACATCGACGCCCTGAGGCGCGCGGCCGCGCACTTCGCAGCCGGGCAAACCGCGTTACGCGAATCCCGTGCGGGCGAAATTCTCGCCGAGGAACTGCGCCTGGCGCATGAGGCGCTGGGAGAAATTACGGGGGCAATGTCTTCGGACGACCTTCTCGGCCGGATCTTCGCCGACTTCTGCATCGGCAAATGAGCGTCGGGGCTCAGGGCCGAAAACGACGCTCGGTAATCGCGATCTCGGTGACGGGGCCGTACTTCGCGATGTCGTCGCGAAGCAATTCGGCGTCGCCAATGATGACAAAGACAAGATTGTCCGCAGCAGGGTAAACGCTGTCGATGACCGAGCGGATAGCTTCGCTGTCGGCGCCGCTGATCGCTGCACCATAATCATTCACGAAGGATGCATCGAAGCCGTGAGCCTCGAGATAGGCAAACCAGGCGGCGAGCTGCGCCGCTGTTTCGAGCTGCGGCGGAAACTGGCCCAGAATGTAATTCTTACCGGACAAAATCGCTGCATCGTCGAAGCCTGCCTCACGGGTCTGTGCAAGCAGCCCGAGCGCCATGTCGATGGCCGCAGTCGTTGTCTCTGTCCTGGTGTAGGAAGTGATGGCAACAGAACCGGCCCGCGAAGGGCGGAGCAGCACAGAGCGTGCGTCATAGGTGAGGCCGGCTTTGGTGCGCAGTTCGTTCATGAGCAATGAAGTGAAACGGCCACCGAATAATGTGTTCGCAATATCGAGCTCCGCACGCTGCGGGTAGCCGGCAGCAACACCGACGTTGCCGATCCAGAAATAACTCTGCGTGGAGCCGGGCTTGTCGACGAGCAACACGCGGCGGCCCTGCTCCGGCACAGGCGCTTCGAACTCGGGCAACGGCGCTGCGGCCGCCTGCCAGCCGCCAAATGCCGCAGACAGCGTGTTGACCATTGCGGTGGCGTCGAAGTCGCCGGCAATGGCGATGATGAGGCGGTCGGCGCCGAAGTGGTTGCGATAATAGGCGCGCAGTTCTCGCTGCGAGATTTTTGCGAGCGACTCCTCATTGCCTTCAACCGGGCTGCCGTAAGGATGCTCGCCAAAAAGAAACGCGTTGCCGTATACGGGCGTGAGCCGCCTCAGGTCACTGTCTTTGGCTGCGCGAATCAGATTAATCTGCCGGTCCCGAAGCTTCTTCATTTCTGTGTAGCCCAGAGTCGGCGACTGCAGCATGTCGACGAGGAGTTCAATCATCAGGCCCCCGTCGCGCGCGAGAAACTCACCGGAGATCGTTATCGATTCGAGGCCTGCGCTGGCCGATAGCGAACCGCCGTGGGCGTCGATCGCCTCGGCGAACGTCGCCGCGTCTCTCTCACCCGCGCCTTTGACGAGCATGCCGGCCAGCAGGCTGGACATGCCGGATTTGCCGGCGGGGTCGGTTACGGCGCCACCGCGGATGATGGCCTCGACACCGATCAGCGGCACATCGTGTTTTTCATGCAGGATGAATACGGCGCCGTTCTCGAGTTCGACGTGGCGCACGTCGGGCAACGTGACACCCTGGCCAGAAGCGGCACCCGCAGCCAGCAAGGCGAAAAGCAAGAAGCAGGCGGATAGCGGCCGATTCACTGCGCGCCCTCTGAGTCAGGTGCGCGCAACACACCTACGGTCATGTTGTCTTCGCGAAAGACCCTTGCTGCAACCTTACGCAGGTCGTCGGCCGTCACGGCTGCCAGTGCGTCCGGCAAATCGAACAGCTTTTCGTAGTTGCCGTGAAAGACCTCGTACTGCCCGAGCGCCGCGGCTTTGCCGTCGATGGTCGCCAGGCCCCGCCAGAAACTCGCCAGCATGATGTTGCGGGCCTTGGCGAGCTCGGCATCACTCACCCCCTCATCGATGACGCGCCGCAGCTCGTCGAGAATGCGGCGCTCGACGACGCGCGGGTCGCCGCCTGGCGGCAGCGTCAGATAAAAATAGGCCAGCCCGGGATCAAAGCTTTGGTCCTGATTGGCGCCAACCGAAATCGCCAGGCCTGCGTCTTCGACCAGCAGGCGGTGGAGGCGCGACGAGTCGCCACCTGTCAGGATGTTGAGCAACAGGCTCATGGGCAAGGTGCTCGCGTCCGAGGCGCTACCGGCGTGAAATGCCATATGCAACAATGGCGTCTGTGCCGGCACTCGCACAACGACGCGCCGCTCGCCCTGTTGTTCGGGCTCGACTGTTCGCACCGGTGGCGGCGGATCCTGCGCCGGAGTGCCCGCGAAATATTCCTCGGCCAGCGAAAAAATCCCTCTGGTCGTCACGTCGCCGGTGATCACGACAGTGCGGTTGTTTGGCGCGTAGTACGTGCGGTAGTAGTCGAGCAGATCTTGCTGCGTCCACGCCTCGATATCGGACGGCCAGCCGATCACGGTGAACTGATAAGGGTGCGCAACGTATGCAGTTGCCTGAACCTGCTCGGCAAGCTTCCAGAAGTTGTCGCCGTCCACACTCGAGCGCCGCTCCGAATAGATAACCTGGCGCTGGCTTTCAACAACGTCGGGAACCAACTCGAGGTTCTGAAACCGGTCGCCCTCGATTTCGAATATGGTCTCAAGCGCAGAGCGCGGAAACCAGTCCTGATAGACAGTTACGTCGGCCGAGGTGTAAG
>CAMYMP010000728.1 GCA_947259435.1 uncultured Woeseiaceae bacterium | reverse complement strand
GTCGAGGTGTGGGCCGGCATGGTCGAGACGTCCCCGGACGTCGTGCCGGTCATCGAAGAAACAAAAAGCATCCCCGGCTTTCACATTGCCACGGGTTTCAGCGGCCATGGTTTTGGCATCGGGCCCGGAGCTGGTAAGGCCATCGCGGGCATGCTGACCGGCAAGGACAGCGGAATTCCATTGCACGAGTTCCGCCTTGGTCGCTTTTTCGACGGCACGCCGATTCGGCCGCAGTCTTCGGTCTGATCGTGTATCCGGACAGCTACTACAGAGCGACTGCGATCGGGATTCACGATCACGCGACGCTGCAAGGCTCGCAGCGCGCCGATGTCTGTGTGATCGGCGGCGGTTTCACGGGGCTGTCCGCGGCGCTGAATCTCGCGGAGCAGGGCATGGATGTCGTGCTGCTTGAAGCCGAGCGCGTCGGTTTCGGCGCGTCGGGCCGCAACGGCGGGCAGATAGGCAGCGGCCAGCGCAAAGATGCGCTCGAGATGGAGAAGCAGTTCGGTCTGGAGAAATCGCAGCTGTTCTGGGAGTTTGCCGAAGCCGGGAAGACCGAGATCCGCGAGCGCGTCGCGCAACATTCGATCGAATGCGATCTGCAGTATGGACAGATCGAGGCTGTGCATAAAAAACGATACGTGGGTCATGCTGAAGAGTACGCTGCGGCCCTGGCAGAACGCTATAACTATCCCCACGCTCAGGCCCTGAGTCGCGAAGAGATGCGCGACTTTGTCGCATCGGACAGTTTCCTCGAAGGCCTCTATGACGCGCAGGCAATGTCAGTGCATCCGCTCAACTACGCGCTCGGGCTCGCCAGGGCCGCGCGCGCCGCGGGCGTGCGCATTTTCGAGAACTCGCGCGTCACGCGGTACACAAGAAAAGACCCTGCGACGATTTCAACCGATGACGGGCAGGTCGAAGCGTCATTTATCGTCCTCGCGTGTAACGGCTATCTCGGCAAACTCGAGCCGCGTGTCGCGGGCAAGATCATGCCGATCAACAACTTCATGATCGCTACCGTGCCGCTGGGCGAGAAGCGCGCCCGGCAACTCATCGCGGACCGCCTCTGCGTTCATGACACGCGCTTTGTCGTCAACTATTTCCGCACCTCGCAAGACCACCGCCTGTTGTTCGGTGGCGGTGAGAACTACCGTCCCGGATTTCCGTCGGATATCGCTGCTTTCGTGCGCCCGTACATGCTCGAGATATTCCCGCAGCTCGACGATGTCGGCATCGACTATGCGTGGGGCGGCACATTATCGGTCACTGTCAACCGGCTGCCGCATTTCGGCCGTCTGAAGCCGAACCTGTTTTTTGCCCAAGGCTACTCGGGGCACGGTGTCGCGTTGTCGAATTTCGCGGGTAAGATCATCGCCGAGGCAATCGCCGGATCGGCCGACCGCTTCGATGCGATGGCGGGTCTGCCGACGCATATTTTTCCGGGGGGGACGATGTTGCGCTACCCGGGGATGGTGCTCGGCATGCTGTATTTCTCGTTGAAGGATCGGCTGTAGCAACCCAGCCGAGGAGTCGGACAAAAGAAAAGGCGGCCGCACTGCATTGAGCACGGCCGCCTTTCCATACTTTGCGACGACGATCAGAGATCGAGGTTCAGTTTCTTGACAACCTCGATGGGTACGTAGTTGCTGCCTGCTGGCAGATTGTTGTCAATCGCAAAGGCCCTAGCGGCGCTTAAAGTCTGAGCACCAATGACGCCGTCGACGCCAGCCTTGTAATAACCCTTGTCGGCCAACGCGCGCTGCAATGCCATTACATTCGATTGCGTCATGTTGGTCTCGCACATTACGCGGCGCCATTCCATACGCTCGTCGCTGACCTTGTCATTACGGGTGACCGTCTCGTAAGCGGCCGGAATTGCGGTGCGATTCTCTTTTGCCGGTGCAACGAGTTTCGTGACCGTTACGGTATCGTACTGAGCCGGGACGGCGACTTGACGTGTAGTAGCGGGTTGCTTCACCACGGTCTTCGTAACCGTCTTGTACTCGGCCGGGATGGCGATTTCCTCAGTGCGAGCCGGGCTCACAAGTACGCGCTTTTGTACCGTCTTGTAGGTAGCCGGTACTTCGATGAGGCACATGATTTCGCCAGTATCGGTCGTTGTTTGCGACAGCACGTTAGATGCTTGCGTGGCCGCTGGCCCTTTCTTCCACGCGGTGTGCGCAGCCTTGTCCAGAACCTGCTCGGTTACCGTCTCGTACTCCGCCGGTACGTGCACGATCTTCGTAGACGCAGGTTTTACGATGACCCGGTCCTGTACTTCGCCGTAGACGGCTGGAATGATTTCCAGCTTGGTCGACGCTTCCCTTACCAGCACGGTTTCTTCAACGGTCTCATAGCGCGCCGGAACAATCTCAACGCGTTCTGCCGCGTCGCGCGTCAGGATCCGCTCGGACACCGGCTTGTATTGCGCCGGAATAAGGACTCGTGCATAGCATTCACCCGCTTTCGGATTGGGCGGAAACAGGCTGGCATCAGCCATTTTTTTGCTGCCGTCGAAACGAGCGGCTTCAGCATCCGCGAGTTGTCGATCGCGAGCGGCTAATTCAGACTCAAGTTGATTGACACGGCTCTGCGCCGCCTCAAGTTCGACTTTGGATACCGAATCGCTACCCGCAACGGTACCTGAACTGTCGGAAGCCATGGTTGAGCAGCCGCTGGCAAGTGCAGCGCCCGCGATCATGGCCAGGATTTTCATTTGTTGATTTCTCATAACCCAAGAACTCCAGAATGTTTCATGACATCAGCGGCGGAGTATAGGGCTGAAAATGCGACGTCTATCCCGATGTAACAATTGTTGACATTCGTCGGGACGGGCCATGATTGGCGGGGGCGAGCGTTGCTGCCGCAGGGATGCGGCGAACGATCCGCTCAGTCTGTCTTGGCGATCAGGTCGATGCGTTCCTCGATCATTTCGAAGCCGATCAACGTGTTGCTTGCGGCGTCGAAGATGGCATCGCCCTGTGTAAAACAAAGTGTCGAACTATTGGTGCTCTGCTTAAAGCAGATATCGGCGTCCACGTTGATGGCCTGTTTGATGACGGTGCCGTCCTCGAGGCTCACCAGCAGCATGGCCTCATGCGGTGCTTCTTCGGTGCTGCTGATCGGCATCGGTTTGGGCGCGTCACGGACCGGCAAAGGCGGGGCAGCATCAATGCCGGACGCAACCAGGAGAAGAGGCAGCAGTAGCGCGGGTAGTCGGGGCGGACACGTCATGACGGACTCCAAAATGTCGCTTGACCCTGTTGCCCAGAGCCGAGGCGCCCCCGTCGCCAGCGCTTATGGTTTCGATGCCAGCTTATGTTCAAGACTAGCAAGCCGCTGATCATTCTTGGCGTGACAGAGGTCTCACCTTTGGAGCGTGCGCCGATTCAGTCCCGGTGCGTCTCCGGGTAGGTCAGCGTCAGCATATACTCGGCGGCCTTGGTGACCGTCGCCTCGTCCAGCTCCGCGTCGCCGCCTTTTGCGGGCATCTCTTCATAGCCGCTTCTGGCGTGCTCGAACAGGACGGCCTCCCACAGCCAGGATCGTTGGTCCCAGGCGTCGCGGTCTCCGGTCCTCGGTGCACCGTCGAGCCCCTCTTCGTGGCAGCCGGCGCAAACCTCTTCGTATGCCAGTTTTCCGGTGAGCCAGGCGGTTTCGGTCGTCGTAATCTCTTCGGTGTAAGGTTCAGTCAGCGTCGGCTCGCCAGCGGTTCTGGGACCACAGCCGGCCAGCATCAACAACACAAAAAGCGATACGATGTATCGTTTCATTGGACCACCTCCTCAGCCTACAGTATGTTACTCGCGCAGCACCGGACGCAACCGTGGAAGCTGCCTATCAGTCACCCACGATGTGCCGGACAGGCCATCGCCACTGGAGCCAAACTAGTGACACAAGCAGTCAACAAGCAAATTCGCCTCGCGAGCCGGCCTTCGGGTTGGGTTGCACCAGAAAATTTCAGCGTCACCGAGGAGGCTGTCGCCAAGCCCGCCGATGGAGAGGTGCTCGTGCGCAACATTTTCATGTCGGTCGATCCGTATATGCGCGGGCGGATGAACGATGTCCGATCCTACATCCCGCCGTTCCAGATTGGTGAGGTTCTGCAGGCCGGTGTCGTGAGCCAGGTTGTGGAAAGCAAGTATGACGGGCTGAAAGAAGGCGACCTCGTGACGGGCATGCTCGGCTGGGAGAATTACTCGGTCACCGATGGCCGCCTGGTGCGCCAGGTCAGGTCCGGTCCGGCGCCGCTGTCCTACCATCTCGGCATTCTCGGGATGCCGGGCATGACCGCTTACGTCGGCCTCATGAAAATTGCAGAGGCGAAAAAAGGCGACAACGTATTTGTGACCGCAGCATCCGGCGCAGTAGGCAGCGTCGTTGGACAACTGGCGAGAATACACGGCTGCCGCGTTGCCGGCAGTGCGGGCTCTGATGAAAAAGTGGCTCTGCTGAAATCGGACTTCGGCTACAACGCAGGTTTCAATTACAAGACCAGCAAGTCGCTGACTGAAAGCGTTCAGCAGGCCTGCCCCAAGGGCGTCGACGTACTGTTTGAAAATGTCGGTGGCGATATCTTCGAAGCGGTGCTCTGGAACATGCGCGACTATGGTCGCATCGCGCTCTGCGGCATGATCTCGGATTACAACATGGAAGATCCGCAACCCGGACCGAGGGGAATGATGCTCATAATCGGCCGGCGCCTCAGGATTCAGGGGTTTATCGTGAGCGATCATCCGAAATGGTGCGACGAGTACGTCAGAAAAGCCATGGGCTGGCTGAAAGAAGGCAAGCTCAATTATCGTGAAACAGTCGCCGAGGGAATCGAGAACGCGCCTCAGGCTTTCATCGACATGTTGAAAGGCAAGAACACGGGCAAGCAGATTGTGCAACTGGCAGACGTCGACTAAGGACCGCAGATGATCCCCGACGCAAACATCGCGGTCGTCACGGGTGGTGCTCATGGCATCGGACGGGCGCTGTGCGAGCGACTGGCTCGAGACGGCGTCAAAGTTGCTGTCGCCGATCTTGACGAAGACGCCGCAAAACGGGTTGCCGAGGCAATAGACGGAGTCGCGGTCAACGTCGATGTCGGTGATGAAGCAAGCATGACTGCAATGATCGACGAGGTCGAGAACAGTGTTGGCCCCGTCGACATATTCTTCTCGAACGCTGGCGTCGTTTTCGGTGATGGCAAGTCAGGTTCGGCGTCGGCCGACGGCGTCCTCGCACCGGTCGAGGATCGTTGGGATATCTCCTGGCGTGTCAACGTGATGGCACATGTCTATGCGGCGCGAGTCCTCGTGCCGCGAATGATCGAGCGCGGCGGCGGCTATCTGGTCAATACGGCGTCGGCCGCCGGCATCTTGTCGTCCATCGGCGATGCAGCGTATTCGGTTACCAAGCATGCCGCCGTCGGATTTGCCGAAGCGCTCGCAATCAGACACGGTGACGAAGGCATCAAGGTTTCTGTGATCTGCCCGCAGGCAGTTGCGACCCGAATGCTCGACCTTGCGGTAGGTCCGGGTGCTGAAGAAAACGTTTTTGGCGGCGCCGACGTTGACGGCATCAAGACACCGGAGCAAGTCGCGGACGCTGTTGTCGAAGGAGTTGCAAACGGACAATTCCTGATCACGCCGCACCCTGAGGTCGTGGACTATTTTCAGCGCAAGGCCGGTGACTATGATCGCTGGATCGGCGGCATGCGGAAATTCCGCCGCCGTCTGGCAGGAGAATAAGAAGGCACCCCGTGGCCACAGCCATTGATGCGCGTGCACTCTTCTATTTGTCGCCTCATGGGCGCGCTACTGCCATCACGCCTCACACCGAGCGGCACAAAGGAATTCGTGATCGGCATGGACGCGACGGGCAAGGTGACGCACGACTTGCAGGATCCCAATAGCCGATACAGCACGAAAACAAGGGCTACGCGGGCGTCGCAACCGGGTGATTTAGCCGCGGGGACTGAGGTCTGCTTCGGGCCCGGTGCTAGCTGAGGTCGTCCGTCCAGACGGTCGCGCCGTTACGCCCACGGTCCTTGGTCTGGTACAACGCTTTGTCCGCCCGATCGATGACCTGTGCAGCCGTTGCGCCGTCATTGGGGTCACTGACGGCCATACCGACGCTGACCGTCACAGCCACGCCGCCGTTATCCGTTCGAACGCGGGTTTCTTCGATTTTGCTGCAAATCCGTTCCCCGACCATCTTGCATACGCTCGGCGTCGCATCGCGCAATATCACAAGAAATTCATCGCCACCGTACCGCGATACCATATCTTCGGGCCGAATCGATGCGGTAATGCTGGCGGCAATTTTTCTCAGGGCCTGGTCGCCGATCCTATGGCCGTGCTGATCATTTATTGCTTTGAAGTGATCGATGTCCACCAGGCAGACTGCAAATTGCTCGCCGCTCGCGACAGATTCCTGCAGCACCATTTCAAGCAGTTCCATGCCTCCCCGGCGGTTCCAGACCCGGGTCAGCGAGTCCAGCAGCGCCTGGCGTCGTGCCGTATCCAGTTTGCCAACCAGCTGCGTCTGCGCGTTCCACAAATCGGTGGTCAGCAATTCACGTTCGGCCAGATGCCCCAGGTCTGACAACGTCTCGCCCAACCCGCTGCCGGTTGTAACCAGCGGCAATTTCGCGTAGCGCAAATCGCTGTGCGTATCCGGCACAATCACGGGGTCGCCGCTATCCAGCATCGGCTGCTGGAGACTGTCTTTTAGCGGCAATTCCGTCACGCGCCAACCAACGACGGACTTGAACCACAGCATCTCCTCTGCGATCAGTGTGACGCTGGCAGCGCGAACGCCCAGAACGTTTTTGCCAAGACGGGTGATGCGCTCGAAACGCTCTTCGAGCGGCGTATAAAAACTGTCTATTTTGTGGAGCCCTGCGATGCGCATCGTGGCCGTGCCAACAAGCGACTGACTAAGGCCGACCGAATCCTCATCTGCCGACATATCTCCCTCCCAGGCGGCGGATAAACGAACGAAAATGTTTTGCGTTCGTACTATTTCGCGCAGGATTATAGATGCCGTTAAACGTCGGATCACCCCTGATCGTCGGTTGCGCCGTTGACTTACCTAAGATGGTTTTTTCGTCGCATATGAGGAAGTCTGACGCCGGTCTTCCTCGCGCCATTGCGCGGATTTGCGGGTTTTGATCAAGATATAAACCGCGGGTGAGCCGCGCACTTACGCCATCGCGACCATATATAGCAACACTCGGTTTGAGCGGCTTGTTAGCCGACCGAATATCCGGACTGCCAACCTCAGCTCATTCGCAGCGTGACCTTGCCGCGCGCGCGCCGCTCGGTAATCGCCTTGAATGCGTCAACGTAATCGTCGAGAGAGTAGGACTCGGTAACCCGCGGTGTCAGCACACCTTCCTTGATCAGCTGCGCCATTTCCAACATGTTGCGAATCTGTAGCTGCGGGTTTTTCGTTGCCCAGGTTCCCCACCACACACCAATGATGCTGGCTTCTTTCAGAAGCGCAATGTTTGCGGGGAACTTCGGAATATCGCCGGAGGCAAAACCAATGACCAGGTAGCGGCCGTGCCAGGCTGTGGCGCGAAACGCCTGATCCGCGAGTTCACCGCCGACAGGGTCGTAGACGACATCGGCACCGTTACCGCCCGTGAGTTCCTTGACGGTTTCCTTGAGCGGCACTGCGGAGTAATTGATCAACTCGTCCGCCCCGGCCGACCTGGCAAACTCGAGTTTATCCTTACTGCTTGCCGCGGCGATTACGCGTGCACCCATCGCCTTGGCGATTTCGACGGCGGTTATGCCGACACCGCCCGCTGCGCCAAGGACGAGCACCGTTTCGCCGGGCTGCAGGTTCGCGCTTTGCTTTAGCGCGTGATAGCTCGTGCCATACGTGACCGAGAAACCCGCTCCCTGCTCGAAGCTCAGGTCCTCGGGCAATGGCGCCGTCGCGTGCACGTCCGCGACGCACTTCTCCGCGAACGCGCCACAGGTGGCGTTGATAATGACTTTGTCACCAACAGCGAACTGAGTGACGCCGGTACCCACCGCCGAAACCACACCAGCCGCCTCGTTGCCAGGAACAAACGGCGTTGGGATCTTGACCTGATACTTGCCGGCAATTAGGAGCACGTCCGGGAAGTTGATGCCTGCTGCCTCAATATTTACGAGGACCTGGCCTTTGCCTGGCACCGGGTCGTCGTGCTCTTCGATGACGAGCGACTCGGGTGGGCCGTATTCCTTGCACACCAGCGCACGCATCACGCGACCTCGAATAACGACGCTGCCCCCTGGCCGCCGCCAATGC
>CAMYMP010000727.1 GCA_947259435.1 uncultured Woeseiaceae bacterium | reverse complement strand
GTTGTTCGGCTTCGATCCGCCACTCGCTAAAGAAGCGCGCGTGCGCTATGGCTGGGTCCGCAAGGTTCTCGAAGACGTGCAGCAGACCGTCCCGCCGTTCTACTCCTGGCGCATGCGGCTCACAGAATGGATTAACCGGCCTGTCCCCGGGACAATCGGACTTTTTCTGGTTATGGCGATCGTGTTTCAGGCCGTTTTCGCCTGGGCGACGCCGATAATGGACTTGATCGATGACGCGACCGTAGTCCTCGGGTCCGTTGTCGTGGCACAACTCGGTGATGGTGCGTTTGCCAGTTTGATTGCGGACGGGGTCATAGCCGGCGTTGGCAGCGTCATTATCTTTCTGCCACAGATCCTGATCCTGTTCTTGTTCATCATCCTGCTCGAAGATTCCGGCTATCTGGCGCGTGCAGCCTACCTGATGGATCGCGCGATGCGGTCGGTCGGGCTTTCCGGGCAGTCGATTATCCCGATGATTTCGAGCTTCGCCTGCGCGGTGCCCGGCATCATGGCGACGCGCGTGATCCCGAACCGCCGCGATCGCATCGCAACGATTATCGCCGCGCCTTTCATGACCTGTTCGGCGAGACTCCCGGTTTATGCACTCCTCATCGCAGCATTCGTGCCGGCGCGAGACGTCGGGCTTCTCAATCTGCAGGGACTCGTGCTGTTCGGCCTTTACATGTTCGGCATCATCGCGGGCATTCTGACCGCACTACTGATTCGCAAGACGGCGCTGCGCGGACCGAAGCCACCTTTCGCGCTGATGCTGCCCGAATTCAGACGGCCCAATATTCAAACGGTGCTCATTCAACTGCTTGGCCGGGCAAAGGTTTTCCTGTACCGGGCGGGGACCGTGATATTTTCGGTCGCGGTCGTCGTCTGGGCGCTTGCGTACTATCCGCGCTCGACCGATATCGATCCGATGTTGACCGAAAATCAGGCGTCCGCCGCGCAGCTCGAGCAGAGCTGGCTCGGGCGTGCGGGCAAGTTTGTCGAGCCGGCATTCGAGCCACTGGGCTGGGACTGGCGGGTGTCGTCGGCCGTTATTGCGGGCTTTCCGGCACGTGAGGTCGTCATCGCGGTTCTCGGCACGGTCTACGCGGTCGGCGACGAGGCGGATGAGGCCACGCTGTCGCAGAGACTGAAATCGGCAACCTGGCCGGATGGCAGACTGGAACAGCTGGCGATGGCCGGTCCTTGCGTGGGCGTATATGACGTCGATTGGCTATGTGGGGGCTTTGCTAGCCTTTCAGCTGTTATAAGGCGGCGAGTCTCTGCACTGCTTCAGTCAAAGTAGCGTCGTCCTTGGCGAAACAGTAACGCAGCCGCGTGCCTGTGAACGCTTGCTCACAGAACACCGATAGCGGAATCGACGCCACGCCGATTTCTCGCGTCCATCGTTTCGCCAGGTCCACGTCGGGCTCGTCCGTTATTTCACCGTAGTCGACGATCTGAAAAAAAGTGCTCCTGGCGGGTTCGAAGCGAAACTTCGTGTCTTCGAGCTGTCTGCAAAAGTGGTCGCGCTTCTGCTGGTAAAAAGCCGATAGCCGCTCGCAGAAACCGGCGTCACTCTGCAAGTAATCGGCCAAACCATGCTGCATTGGCGTGCTCACGGCGAAGGTCGTGAACTGATGAACCTTGCGAAACTCGGCTGTCAGGTCCGCGGGTGCGAGGCAGTATCCGATTTTCCAGCCGGTCGCATGAAAGGTCTTGCCAAAAGAGCACACCACGAAGCTGCGTTGCCAAAGCTCGTCATGGCTGGCAAGACTGCGATGCATCTCGTCATCGAACACAATGTGTTCGTAGACTTCGTCCGACAGTATGTAGGTGCGGAAATCACGAACGACATCCGCGAGACGATCGAGATCCGCGGCTGACAGGATCGCCCCGGTGGGGTTGTGCGGGAAGTTGATGATGACGAGGCGGGTCTTGTCGCTGAGCGCGTCCTCGAACCGATCCCAGTCGATGCCGAAGTCCGCACCGTTTGCTGCGATGCGCAGCGGCACGTGTATCGTGAGTCCGCCGGCAAGGGTTACTGACGGTTCGTACGAGTCGTACGCCGGATCGAAGACGATCACCTCGTCGCCTGGCCTGACGATCGCCTGAATCGTGCTGAATAAGCCTTCGGTGGCGCCCGAGCAGATCGTAACCTCGGTAGTCGCGTCGACATTCCTGTTTTGCAAACGTGCGGTCTTCGCAGCGATCGCCTGACGCAGCTCTGCAATACCGGACATCGGCGCGTACTGATTGGCGCCGTGCTTGAGATGCCAGCTGATTCGGTCAGTCAGTTCGTCCGGCGGATCGAAGCTCGGGAAACCCTGCGCCAGGTTGATGGCCTTGCAATCTGCTGCAAGCTGACTCATGACCGTGAAGATGGTCGTGCCGACGTCGGGCAGTTTGCTGGTAATGGTCGGTTCCATGGCGTGTCGATTGACCATCTAGGGTCGCATCGCCTCTTTAACGTAGCGTTTGATGACCGATGGCTTGATGTCTCCGGGTGACGTCATACGCCATTGACGCAGGTCTTTGGTCTTTCCCGGCTGGCCATTGATGAGCACGCCCTGTTCGTCCTTGAGCGCTGCGCCCTTGAAAAACCACAGACCGAAGTAAGACTTGAACGCGCCAATGCCCACAATGTTTTTGCCTTCATGCGTGTAGCACGGGGCGCCCCATTTGACCTCTTCGGTCAGGCCCGTCGACAGCAAAATTTCCCGTAACCGCCTGAGTTCGTCGGGCCACAGTGTGTTGTTGCTGATGTAATTGTCGACCGTCTTGAATCGTTTCATTGCCCCATCCAGGAAACGTAGGATCTAGAGGGCGGTACCCGGTTTCTCTTGCAGGTGCTGCAAACGCGCGGAAACATCGAGGCCCGTCTGCCTGAGTATATCAATGATCGCCCGTCGGCGAACTTGGTACAGGCAGATCGGAACGACACGCACGGGGTGCAAGCTTCAAGTGAAATATTTGATGTTACTATCCAACGTCACTATTTAGATGCACAATTAGGGAGGTAAACATGCCTGCCCTTTTTTCGAGGATCCGGATCGTGGCTAAAGCGCACTACAAACTCCTGTCGTTAGTGGTAGCCGTCGCGATACTTGCTAGCGGTTGCTCGAAACCTGCGCCGTTGTCGATCGAACAGCTCCGATCAAGGAACCACGCCACCTCACTCGAATTCGTGCGTGACCTTGACGACGGTCCCGCCTTTAGCGCCTATCTGATGTCCTATCAAACCGCGGGACTAAATGTGCACGTGATGATCGCCGTCCCGGATCAACCTGCACCGAGAGCTGGTTTCCCGGTCGTCATTGCGAATCATGGCGAAGTTCCGGACCCGGCGCGCTACGGCATCTCTGCGGACGGCACCGATTCCCGGCCTGGTGACTACTACCGCTCGGTTCCCGAGTTGTATACCTCTCGGGGTTTCATTGTCGTAATGCCCGACTACCGCGGGCACAACGATTCCGACGGCATCGAATATACCAAAGGCAAGGGCGCGGTGGCCTACTATGCCGAAGACGTTCTTGCGCTACTCGCCGCGCTGGCCGATGTTGAACAGGCCGATCTCGATAATGTGTTCATGTGGAGTCACTCAATGGGAGGCCCGGTTTCGATGCGTGTACTGCTGGCCACCGACGTGATCAAAGGCGCAACCTTCTGGTCCACGATGAATGTCGATGATCTGCAGGAATACTTCGGCGATCTCGAGCCACCGTTGATGATTCAGCATTCAGTTGGAGACCAGAGGGCACCGGTCGCCAATTCAAAAGGGCTGGCCGACGCGCTACGGTCGGTAGACCATCCCTATGTTTTCCACAGCTACCGGGGTGCCGATCACTATTTCGAGGGCGAAACGCGGGAACGTGCGGCTGACCGCGATGCTGAGTTCTTTCGCTCGTTGCTACGCGAGGACTAACCGCGGCAGAGCTGCTGCTGCGCCGGCGTTTCCCGCGCGCACTTGCCGCGGTCGCGTTCGGTTTTCAGCGCACGCGCATACCATTCGTATTCGTCGAGGAACTTTATGACCCGTTCATTATAGGCCTCGTTCATGGCGTTGCCGTTTTCGTCGAACGCTTTCCAGACCTGCGACACAGGAAACGCGCTCGGAATGGCCGGTGAGCCGAGCTCGGCCATGATGCCGCGCATATTGACGAGGCCGCGAACGCCAGCAAACGGGCCCGCCGAGTACGTGACGATTGCGCTGGGTTTGTACAGGTACTCGCTTTGGAAATGATCGAGAAGATTCTTCAGTGCTGGCGGGATGCTGTGATTGTATTCGCCGGAGAGGATGACGAATCCGTCTGCAGCCGCAAGGATATCGGCCACGGCCTGCATCGCCTCGGGTGCGCTGCCCGCATCGTATTCCTTGTGCATCAGATCAAGGAAGGGGAGTTCATACTCGGCCGTATCGACAAGCGTCACATCGTGCCGCCGCTCATTGAGTTTGCGCGTAATAAAGCGTGCGGCTTTGATGCCCTGGCGGCCGCGTCGGGCGCTGCCATATATTACGGCGGTTTTCAGATTCACTAGAATTCTCCCGGTTAAAGGCTTTGTGCAACGCGCGCATGCCGCATCTGGCGCCGGCGAGCCCGGTGCGCTGCCCTAAGGCAATTTAGTCAGGCGACGCTGTGCTCAGTGACGCCACCAGCGCTTGATCCAGCCATTGTAGATGTACAGCACCAGGCCGTCATGATCCGAAGCTCGCAGCGAGGTCGTGTCGTCGTTGATCAGATCAACGGCGGCGTCCGCGTTGCCGCGCGCATATTGCATACCCCGCACGCGAAGATCGAGAGACTTGCTCGTCAACGCGTGGTCCAGCGTCTGCGCATTGCCCTGGAACACGAACGAGTACCGCTCATCTTCGGGCAAGGACATCAGCTGGTTCATGAGATTCGGATCAACGAGATCCATACCCGACAACATGCTCTCGGCAGGATCGAAATCACCCCGGATATGGCCAACCGCATCGACGTAACCGTCCGTGAATTCGAAGGCGTTAAAGTCGCCGACGACGACGAGGTTCGCTTTGCGACGCTTGCTCTGGATGTTCTGAACTTTCTGCGCGATCGACTGCGCCTGCTCGAATCGTTTGACCTGAACCCGCTCGGTTTCGATGCTACTCAGTGACCTGTTGTGCACGACCATGACCTTGATCGGCATGAATCCTGACCAGCCTTTGAGCACAAGCGGCGGCCGATCGTGCAACAGGTCGAGCTCACCGGTCTCGGGATCCACGTAGGTTTCGTCAGCGCCAAGCTGCTCGACACTCCACACCCACACACGCCACTTGCGAACCAGGAAGCCGACGTCAATGCTGCCGATGTCGTTACCCTCGACCAGGTAAGCGCGGTATCTCGCCCACGGGTTAACCGAATTGACCGCATTGGCAAGGTCCTCGAGCACCTTGAGGCTTTCCACTTCCTGAACGCCGATAATATCCGGCGTCTTCATGCCGTCGACGATGTAGTGCGCGAACTTGTTCAGGCGGCGCTGATATTCCTCGCTTGAAACGACGAAGT
This sequence comes from uncultured Woeseiaceae bacterium, assembly GCA_947259435.1. The sequence goes on along the minus strand of CAMYMP010000727.1, from coordinate 2,515 downwards.
CGTCGGTCTCTTCGCCGAACGCATTGGCGCCCGGTGGATCATCGACGTCGTCGAACAGCCGGAACAGATTCAGGCTGCCGACCGTCGTCTCGAGCCAGCGTTTGTGCCGGACGGAACGGGGTAATTTGGCCGCGTCGATGTGCAGGCTCGTCGGCCAGAGTTCATAGCCGCCGAATTCGAATCCGATCACGCCCGTCGCGGAGAACGAAGAACCGGCCGGGATGATCTGATTGCGCAGCCCGAGTTTGTCCGGGTCCAATTCAAATACTTCAGGGTTGCCGTCCCAGACGGGCAGGCCGGCGATGCCCGGGAACTCGAGCCCGGTTTCGCGGAATGTCCGTTCGGGCGCGGCTGTTATGTAGGCCTCGGCGACCGGGTCGCTGCCGAAACGCTGGTTCGGTCCGGTGACGGTCCCGTGCGCGATCTCGACGAGCATGCCTTCATAACACTCGAATTCGATTGCACACGACGGGTTCGTCGGATCCGGGCTCGGCGTCGCGGCGTCGAACGTAACAGGTGTCGGTAACGTTTGCCCCGCACTCGTTATGGTCACAGTCGGGTCGTTCGAGAACTCGGTATAGCCGAAAAATTCGACGATTTCCCCGGTAACATCAACGAGATCTCCTACAGCGACGGTTGGCGCGCTGCCGGTGAACACAAAGATGCCGTCCGATGTATCGACATCACGGTCGCTGCGGTAATCCGGAGTCTGCATCGCAAAGCCGTTCGAGGCGACCGCCGTAACGATGTTGCCTTCGGTAATCACAGCCAGGTCGGCGTATGGGGATGCACTACCTGCGCCCTGAATTTCGAATATCTCGAAAGTTCCGACAGGTATTTTCGGGCAGCCGTCGAATTGCGAGCCGTCGACTCGCGTGCCCGGCGAGTAGAGCGTACCGCCGGAACCAGCGGCCAGCGTGTGCTTGACGAGTGTCGGTCCGAAAATATCCGGATCGCGCGTCAGAGACTGGTTGTCTCCACCTTCGCTGCCATAGCCTGCGGAGACCACATCTGCGACACCGTCGTTGATCGTGACTGTATCGCCGCCGTTATTCAGGCCCAGCGATCCTCCGGACGCGGTTTGCACTGTTGTGCCGCCGAAGTCCCCCGTCGGCGCGCCGCCGCCGAAAACGACGATCGCACACTGTGAGGGGATCACAGAGCCTGCCGGGAAAATGTGTCGCGGGCCAAATCCGTCGGAGAGCGTCCAGCCCGAAACATCGAGAGCCGATCCCGTGATATTGACGATCTCGACGAACTCGTCTTCACTCGAGTTGCGCACGCCGTCTTTATTCGCGTCGCCCGCAGAGCCACTGGCCGGATCGGCGTGGAGCTCGTTGATGATGATCGGCGGCACCGGATCCGGACAGCTGCTCGCATCGGCCGAGTTTGCTTTGCCTGGCGTTGTGCATCGCAGACTCAGGTCGACGTTGTTCTGATTCGTGTCTACCCCGTCCGGGAATCGCGAGATGCTGACGAACTCGATCGCGCCGGAATCGGCGAGTCCGACGCCGCTCATTTCAACGACAGACAGAACATCGCCCTCGTAACTGACCGCGTCAATGATGACGCCATCGAATAATATTGCGACTGCATCCGGCGCGCCGTTTTGAATAAGGTTGCTGTCAGGGCTGACATCGAGATCGCAGTTCGGCGTGTTGAAGGGGTCGCCACAGATGACGAAGTATTCGCCTGGACCGAGAGCACCGGGTGGCAGGTTAATCGTGTTGTAAGTGCTGCCATTACTGCCATTGATCAACTGCACAGAGACGCCGCTAAGGTCGACGTCGGCCAGCCCAACGTTTTTGAGTTCGATGAACTCGGCGGTGTCCGTGCTGGGTTGATCGTAGTCGATCTCGTTGATCACGAGCGTAATGTCGGTCGGATCGCCGCCACCTGTGTCAGGGCAGGCATCCTCGCCTCCCGCAGTGCCGTCACCGAAGGTCTGACCGGTATTCACCTCACAAAAAGTGCTCGGTCCTGCAGGCGCCCAGACGAAGTCACCGTATGTCGTTCCGCTGCCGGTCAGCTGCAGAGACTCGCCGGCTGCCGTGCTACTCGACTCCGAGACGCCGATATCCGTACTCGCCAGTCCGTTTGCCGGCCCATCCGATGCGACAAACGAGCCTTCGTAACTCAGGAACTGCACGACCGCACTCGATGCGTCGACCAGCGCGATGCCATCGGGCGCACCGTTCTGAATGCCATTTGTCGGGTAGGTCTCGAATACGGTGCCAAGACCGCCTTGCTGATTGGGGATCAGGCCGGACAGGGCGCGTGTGTCGTACACAACGCCGGAACTGCCGTTGTAAAGGACGATGGACCAGCCGTTCAGATCGGTACCGGCCGTGCCTGCGAGTTCGATCGCTTCATCGACATCGGTACTGGAATTGTCGTAATGAATTTCGTTAATAAAGACATCTGCTTCCGCGGGCTGCACAAATCCGAGTGCGATAGCTGTGACAAAAGCGGCGCGTAGCCGGGCAACGTAATGAGACATGCTGAATTTCCTTGC
>CAMYMP010000726.1:6987-13091 GCA_947259435.1 uncultured Woeseiaceae bacterium | reverse complement strand
CCGTCATTGAACATTATTTCGTCGTCGGCAACGAGCAGACTGAGCGTTCCGGGTATGCGTGCAAGACCGTGGTTTTCGGGCACGAGTCTCGCTGCGGTGATCCCAGCTTCTTCAAGGCGATCGAGCCACTCCTGCATTTGCTCGTGCGCGACCACTGCAACCGGGATCATGCCATTATCACGACGCGTGCCGGCAGCGAAGTGCAGGTTCTCGACATCGTCCGCGACGTGTTCCTCGAGCGCGAAGGGCAGGGCGGCGAGCAGTCTCGACCCGCCTCGGAGCGGGATATCCGCGGTTGTTGTCAAAACCGTCGTGGCCGGCACGAGCACAATAACCGCGCGCTCGGCGACATCTTTCGAAGCTTGACTGAGCGGTCCTGTGACGGGCGGACTGACACGGGTGCCGTTGCTGTCTACGGCAATCCAGTGCGCCGCTTTGTCGCGGTCTGAATCGATTCGAATGACCAGATACTCTGCCATCGTCAGGTCGTACCGAGGCTGCGCAGGATAGGTGAGGTATCGCCCTGCGGGCCGCGCTCCAATAAAGTGAAGTAGGTGATGCGCACGGTATCAACACGCACGATCACCTTCAATTGAAAAAAGTCGCTGGTTTCCTCGAGCAGATTGAGAACGTCCGGCGTGACCAGCGAAGAAAAGGAATTTCCGAGGTCGGCAAAACCCGCTTCCTGCCGCTCTGACAGCAGCCCCTCGACAGCTGCTGCGGTCATATTCTCGTCCAGCGACTGCAGTACCGGGCCTGTCGCTGTATTGACATTGATTCCCGTGCGCCCGGGCAGGGCCGTGATGTGCGGCAAAAGCGTATCCAGCGTCGCTTTATCCATGCCCTCGAGCGCGGCCAGCTCACTCGTGCTGGACAGGATCTGATTCGCCGTCCGGTAAGGGGGCACGATGCCCGTGTAGATCGAATCTTCCGCACCATCCGGGAAGCTCGCGTCGCGGTTCGCATCGATCCAGTCGGCCGCAATGCCGGCAAAACGCACGTCAATGCCGAGGGCAAATAGCAGTCGTCTGAACTGTTCAAGCGATGCCTCGTCAACCTCGCCCTGCTGGTCGATCAAGTTGTTGATGTTGAAGCGGCCTTGCAGGTCCTCGATCTGACCGTAGATCTCACCCTGGATCGTGTCGCCCTCGGCGCCCAGCGGCAAGACAGGCAATTCACTGGCCCATATTTCTCCGAGGTGATCTGTTTCGCTGTCGTCAGCGTCCTGCTGCAACAGGATGCGCACCCAACTCTCAGCGCCCATGGCCGCCTGAATTGCTTCCTCGCGATACATCGACACGTAGGTGCGACGCAAGTCCAGCGAATTGTCCCACTCGAGACTGAATGTCAGCGTGGTGATGAGCGCCATGATCAGAATGGCCGTAATCAACGCGACGCCGCGTTGCTGCTTCACGGTGAGACCTCGAGGAGCCGCCGAATCTCTCCCTGATCGACAAGGGTCAAGACGATTTCGACGGCGCGAGGCCGCAGACGGAGTGCGCCGCCACCTTGTTGCGTCAGGGGCGGCCAGATTTCCGATACCTCGCCATTAGCCTGGTAATAACGAAAGTAGAGGCTTTCGACCTGATCCAGCAGCACCGTTCCGATTGGCTCGTTCGCAAACGTGCGGTCGAGCACCGTCCAGTGATAGCGAACCAGTTCGTCTTCCTCGAGACGATAGGCAACGCGCTGCAACGTTCCGCGCGGGAGTCCGGCCGGGTTACTCCAACCGCCACGCGTCATTTCCAGAAGTATGTCGGAGCTCAGACTCGTTTGCAGCGCCGGGCTGAAGCCGTCGCCGAGTTCCGTGCGAACCGGACGTGGCGCGGTCTGAATCAAATCGCTGCTGAGGTACCGGATCGTGCGCTGTACGGACTGCAGCCGGTCCATGCGATTGGCCAGGTAGTCCGCATTCGAGAGCGTGGACCCGAGTGCAGCATAGGCCAGCATGGACATGATGCCGAATACTGCGAGCGCGACGAGCACCTCAATCAGCGTGAATGCTCTGCTGCGGAATAGCCTCATTGTTCTGCGCCCGAGTTTTCCGAGCCTCTGTTCCATGACCGATTGCTCTGACCGAGCGGAACCGGCTCGCCAATGAATCCTGTAACGGTGCGTATCACATCGTCGTTGTTTTCAAACGAAATCGAAACGTCCACTCGAAAGAGGTTTTCAATGCCGCTCTCGGATACTACCGCTCGCCAACTCCACGTCGTGTTGGCGTAGTCAACTTCACCGCTGCTCGCCGTGACCTCGGGAACGACATTGGCCAGCCGCAGCTCGGTGATTTTGTTTTGTGCGATCCAGCTCGCGTAGGTTCGCTCACGCATGGAATTCGACGTGTCAATCATGCGCCCCATCTTGGCCGCCACGGCCGTCAATGAGAGCGCGATGATGGCGAGGGCCACCATGACCTCGACGAGCGTAAATGCCTGAATGCGCGTGCGCATCATGCTTTCTCAGTCCTCATCGTCGGCGAATTTGATATCGCCGAGAAGGTTGCTTTCCAGAACGACCTGTTGGTCACTTCCTGTGCGCAGGATGTGAAGCTCAAATGGCGTCATGTCCCCACTTGAGAAAATCAGAATATGTGGCGCGTAGTTCTCGGAAATATCGCGAAGATCTGCCTTCTCGGGATCGCCGAATTCAGCTGGCTCGAACTCGAGCAACACACGCTGGCCTTCCAGGAACAAGTCGAACTCAAGGTCTTCAGGCATCTGTCTCATTCGCAGCGTGTCGTCACCGATCAGATCACCCCACAAATTCGTAAGGGGGTCGTACTCGACAAAGCGATACGCATCGGCCATGACCTCCAAACCGAATTCGCGTCCCTGCATGATCGCCTCATCCTGGGCAACCTGAACCAGCGCGATCATGCGCCGCCCCTGCTTCTGTACTTCGCGGTCATCGCCAAGCAGTCCGAGCGACAACAGAGCGATGGACATTACGATGCCTACGATCGCAATGACGACAAGGAGCTCGATCAGCGAGAAACCGAATTTACGGCAAGGCCCGTTCATCAAACCGGATCGATGCGTCGACAGACGTATCTTATTCGAGGTTCCAATTGCCGATATCGGCATCGACGCCTTCACCACCGGGACGCCCATCACGTCCGAGCGTGTATATGTCGATTTCGCCCTGGTTGCCCGGATTCAGATACAGATACGCGTTACCCCACGGGTCATTCGGTACCCTCTCCAGATAACCGCCCGGCTTCCAGTTCTTGACGTTGGGATCTGCGGGCTTCGTCACGAGGGCTTCGATTCCCTGCTCACTGGATGGATAGGCGAAGTTATCGAGACGATAGAATTTCATCGCATTTTCGATATTCGCAATCTCTGCCTTGGCCTTGGTGATCTGGGCATCGTCGACACGGCCGATAACGTTCGGCGCAACAATGGCCGCGAGAATGCCGATGATGATCACGACAACCATGATCTCGATCAGAGTGAAACCCCGGTGCTGGTAGGGCATAGGCCGAAGCCTGACAGAATGACTCACAGAAAATGCTCCACGGCGTCGGCGCGCCGAAATTGACTCGATTACTGAATAAACGTCAGTATATCAAACATGGGGTTAGGCAAAGGTGACTCAAGTCACCGGCAAAATCGCTCGTTAGCGGACTGGGCGCAGCTCGCTCAGCTTCTACCGTCCAGCACTGGATGGCGGAGAATTCTGGCGCCTTTTGACCTGCCATTTCGTGCATCTCGGCTTTTCGCATCTGCTATTAAATGTCCTGGGACTGCTGCTGGTCTGGTACCTGATCGCTTCGTCCCTGAGCCAGGCACAGTGGCTGTTCGTAATTCTGTTCGTCGTCGTCGGCATTGATCTCGGCCTTTGGTTTCTCGAACCACAATTGCTCTGGTACGTAGGGCTTTCGGGATTGCTGCATGGGCTCCTGGCTGCCGGGATCGTCGCGGGGTTCCGCTTCGGACGCATGGACCTCTGGATTCTCGGCGTCGCGCTGGTCAGCAAGCTGGTTTATGAACAGCTGGTGGGGCCGCTGCCGGGATCCGAACAATCCAGCGGCGGGGCGGTAATCGTTGCGTCGCACTTATACGGTGCGGTCGCCGGACTGGTGGCGGCCGCGCTGATCATGATTAGAGTCCGTCGGCCTGCGCCTATATAATTCGCGACCAGCGGCCGTGAAATTCTGGAGAGTCAATTGACCATTGCGATGGTATTTCCCGGACAGGGGTCTCAGTCTCAGGGCATGCAATCAGAGCTCGCTCGCGAGTATGCGGTGGTGCAGCAAACCTATGCCGAAGCGAGCGAGATTCTCGGCTACGACTTGTGGCAGCTGGTGCAGGATGGTCCGTCTGAAAAACTCGCCGAGACCGTGGTAACGCAGCCAGCTATGTTGACCGCCGGCTATGCGGCGTGGCTGGTCTGGCGGCAAGAGGGCGGAGCGACGCCGTCGCACGTGGCGGGGCACAGCCTCGGCGAATACACGGCGCTGGTATGTGCCGGCAGCCTGAGTTTTGCTGACGCAATCAAGGTCGTGAAGAAACGATCAGAGCTAATGCAGGCGGCGGTTCCGGTTGGCGTCAGCGCGATGGCAGCCATTATCGGACTGGATGACGACGCGGTCAGTGCCGTATGCGAAGAGGCATCCGGTATCGGTTTAGCCGAGGCGGTCAACTTCAATTGCCCGGGGCAGGTCGTGATTGCGGGCCACAAAGACGCCGTAGACCACGCAATATTCCGCGCTGAAGAAGCGGGCGCTCGACGCGCCATCCTGTTGCCTGTGAGCGTTCCGTCGCATTCGTCGCTAATGATCGAGGCTGGAGAAAAACTCGCCGCAACGCTGGCGTCTGTCGAGTTCTCTGTCCCTGATATCACGGTCATCAATGCGACGGACGCGACTCCATACACCGATGCAGACGACATCCGAACGCGACTTTCGCGGCAGGTACACAAACACGTGCAGTGGGTCGCGACGATTCACGCGATGCACGAAGCCGGTGCGACCTCGATCATCGAGTGTGGCCCGGGCAAGGTGCTCGCCGGACTGGCACGCCGCATCAATCGCGCCATCCCGGTTGCGACGATCGACTCGCTTGATGGACTGCGAAAAGCGCTGCAGGCCTGAGGCAACTTTTTTTCAGACATTAAGGAAACGACATGACTAGTTCGTTCAGCAGCAATGCCCTTGAAAGTCAGGTTGCCCTGATCACGGGCGCGTCGCGTGGCATCGGCGCGGCAATTGCCTCGGTATTCGCGTCGGCTGGCGCGGTGGTCGTTGGCACGGCAACCAGTGAATCGGGCGCGCAGGCCATATCGGCAGCCCTTGGCGACAGCGGCCGCGGCATCGTGCTCAACATCGCCGATGATGAGTCAGTGCAGGCCGCGATCAAGGACATGCAAGACAACGAGGGTAGCCCGACGATCGTCGTCAATAACGCTGGGATTACGCGCGACAATCTGCTGATGCGTATGAAAGCCGATGAATGGGACGAAGTATTAGCAACGAATCTAAGCGGCGTCTACCGGGTCAGTAAAGCGTGCCTGCGCGGCATGATGAAAGCAAAGCAAGGCCGAATCATCAATATTGCGTCGGTGATCGGCGTCATGGGCAATGCCGGGCAGTCCAACTACGCAGCCGCCAAAGCCGGCATCATCGGCTTTTCCAAATCACTGGCACGCGAGATCGGGTCGCGGAACATTACCGTAAACGTCGTTGCGCCGGGCTTTATTGACACGGATATGACGCGCGTCCTGCCCGCGCAGCAGCAGGAAAATATGCTGGCACAGGTGCCCCTCGGGCGTCTGGGCGAGGGCGATGACATTGCCAATGCAGTGCTATTTCTGGCATCGAAAGCAGGTGGCTATATCACTGGCGAGACACTGCATGTCAACGGCGGCATGCTGATGGCCTGATTTGGTTTGTATTGTGTGTAGATTGCCATGGGCTATTCACATACAATACCGTCCCACGGTCAGGTTGCTCCTTGAAATAACAAGGACTTATAGCCTTTTTGGGGGTTATTTGCGGTGCATTCAAGCGCCACTTCGGGGCCCGCCGTGCAACATTATTGATGAGTCTTCTCAGGAGAAGCGACCACTATGAGCAGTATCGAAGAACAAGTTAAGAGCATCGT
>CAMYMP010000726.1:0-6917 GCA_947259435.1 uncultured Woeseiaceae bacterium | reverse complement strand
ACAACTCGGCGTCAAAGAAGACGAGGTGACGAACGATGCTTCCTTTGTCGATGATCTGGGTGCGGATTCACTCGACACGGTCGAACTGGTGATGGCCCTCGAAGAGGAATTCGAAACAGAAATTCCCGATGAGGAAGCGGAAAAGATCACGACAGTTCAGCAGGCGATTGACTTCGTAACCGCTCGCTCAAGCGACGACTAAGTCTGAAAGCGCGGCGTCAATAGCCGCGCCTTCCTCTTCACTGCTACAACGGCAATTCTGCCACTCTCAACGGAATTACCTTGAAAGAACGACGCGTCGTAATCACCGGCATGGGCATTGTCTCGCCGGTAGGTAACGGGCTGGACGAAGCCTGGGATAACGTGTGCAAGGGTGTTTCAGGCATCGTTTTAATTGACGATTTCGACACGAGCACGTTTGCCACGCAAATAGGCGGGACGATCAGGAACTTCGATGTCACGGAGTACCTATCGGTCAAGGACGTGCGCAAGACTGATCCGTTTATTCACTACGGCGTTGCCGCGAGTGTCGACGCGATAAAGCATTCCGGACTGGAAATCACCGAAGAAAATGGCCACAAAATAGGTATTGCGATGGGTGCCGGCATTGGTGGCATCAAGACCATCGAAGACAATCACAACAAGTTTGTGGCCGGTGGGGCTCGCAAAGTTTCGCCGTTTTTTATACCCGGAAGCATAATCAACATGACATCCGGGTACGTCAGTATCTATGAACACATTACCGGGCCGAATGTCTCGATCGTTACTGCTTGTGCGACCTCGACGCATTGCATTGGCTTTGCCGGACGCATGATTGAGCACGGTGATGCCGAGGTCATGCTGGCCGGCGGCTCGGAGTATGCGACGACACCGCTTGCCATGGGCGGGTTCTCGTCTGCCAAGGCAATGTCGACTCGCAATGACGATCCTACCCGGGCGAGCCGGCCATTCGATATTGACCGTGACGGATTCGTGCTGGGCAACGGTGCAGGGTGTGTCGTACTCGAAGAGTTGGAACATGCGAAGGCACGGGGGGCGACGATTTATGCCGAACTGATTGGTTTCGGTATGAGTGGCGATGCGTATCACATCACGACGCCTCCGGAGGACGGGGAGGGCGCGCGCAAGGCCATGGTCGCCGCGATTCGTGATGCGGCAATCGAACCTGATGATATCGACTATCTGAACGCTCACGGTACATCGACACCTGCCGGAGATATCGGCGAAACCATCGGCATCCGCCGCGCTTTTGGTGACGCCGCCGATTCCCTGGCAGTCAGTTCAACGAAATCGACTACCGGACACTTGTTAGGTGCTGCCGGTGTGGTTGAAGCCATCTTTTGCGTACAGGCGATTAACAAGCAGCTCATTCCGCCGACGAGTAACCTCGACAATCAGGATCCCGCCTGCGACCTCGACTGTGTGCCGAATGAGGCACGCGAGGCAACGGTCCGCACCACGATCTCCAACTCGTTCGGGTTTGGCGGCACGAATGGAAGCCTGATTCTTCGCGCTTTTGACTGATCCTTCAGCCCGGCGCAAACTCGCAGCAACGGTCGAAACCAAAAGCTCAGATGCCTGACACTGACGATCGACAGATCTGCGGTAACATGAGCAGCGTGATCATTTCCACGGAAAACAATCTTGCCATGCCGGCGGTTGCGCGCGGCGGCTCGGGCGTCATGCGTGTCGTGGCCAAAAACAAAGTTGCGGAGTATGCAGCTTGAAACGCCTGTTTATCTTCGCTGCAGCAGCCACGGCAATCGTGTTGGTCACGGCGATGTTTGCCGCAGTGCGCATAAACGGCTTTCTGCATGCGCCAGTAGCTGTTGAGGATGACGGGGCCGAGTTTGAGGTCGTATCTGGCGCGTCTTTTCGTGCGGTCAGCGACAAACTTGCGCAGCGCGGAATCATCGCGCATCCGGGAATGTTTCGTCTGTACGCCCGATGGACGGGGCAGGCAGGGGCGATTCAGGCCGGCGACTACCTTATCCAAAAGGGAACGACGCCTGCTCAACTGCTAAAGCAATTCACGAGCGGCGCCGTTCAGCTTTACTCCTTCACAATTATCGAAGGCTGGAGTCACTGGGATCTTCTCGAGGCATTGCACGAGCATCCAGAGATCGATGCGAGCCTGACCGATGAAGATTGGCCAGCCTTACTCGAAGACCTCGGGGCCGATGCACGTCATCCGGAAGGCCTGTTTCTGCCCGAGACCTACCGGTTTCCGCGCGATACGGCGGACAGAGATGTGCTCAGGCAGGCCTACCGGTTGATGCAATCCGTACTCGCAGAGGAATGGTCAGGGCGTGCGGATCAGATTGCCGTTGCGACGCCATACGAGGCGCTGATTCTTGCCTCGAACGTCGAAAAAGAGACCGCCCGACCAGACGAGCGACCCCGGATATCGGGTGTATTTACTCGCCGTCTCGAAAAACGCATGCGCCTGCAGACCGATCCAACGGTTATCTACGGCATCGGGCGCGCCTTCAACGGTAACCTGACCCGCAAGGATCTGCTGACCGATACGCCGTACAATACCTATACGCGCCACGGGCTTCCCCCAACGCCGATCGCTCTTCCCGGTCGCGCTGCGATCAATGCGGCGCTGCATCCGGCTGATGGTGAGGAGCTCTTTTTCGTCGCGACCGGCCTCGGCGATGGCAGCCATGCGTTTTCGGCAACGAAAGAGCAGCATGACGCAGCTGTGGCCGACTACCTCAAACGCCTGCGGCAAAATCGCCAGTGAGACAACAACATGGAAACTGCTAGGTTCATCACGTTCGAGGGCATCGAGGGTGTCGGCAAATCGACCAACATGGCCCATTTGACCAACGCGCTTGAGAAGCGCGGTCATCGCGTGCTCACGACGCGTGAACCTGGCGGCACGCCGATGGCCGAGCGCATACGTGACCTTGTCGCCGAGCACGGTGACGAAGCGATGCCGGATATTGCCGAACTGCTGCTGGTCTTTGCTGCACGTGCGCTGCACGTCAACAACGTCATTCAGCCTGCGCTGGCCGCGGGCACCTGGGTGGTGTGCGATCGATTTACCGATTCCAGCCGCGCTTATCAGGGCGGGGGGCGGGGACTGCCGCAAGAAGACATCAATCGCCTGGCGCTGTGGGTGCACGGGGACCTTAAACCGGATGTGACGATACTCCTCGATGCGCCGGTCGAGATCGGTATGAGCCGCGCGGGACGCCGGGGCGACCCGGACCGATTCGAATCGGAGCGCAGCGAATTCTTCATGCGCGTCAGAGAGACCTACCTGCAACTTGCCGAAGCCGAGGCGGACCGTTTCATCGTGGTCGACGCCACGCAGGATCTCGATGCCGTACGACAGACGATCGAGCAGATTGCGGCCGAACTTTGAGCTGATATATTGCATTAAAAAAATATATTAAACTATTGAAAAAATTAGAAATAAGTTGGCTAGACGCGTTAGCACAGAACTGGCTCGACCGAATCGAGCATGGTCGCCTGCCCCACGCTGTGCTGTTGACCGGTCCGAGTGGCGTCGGCAAGCGGGCCGCGGCGCACTGGATTGCGGCTCAGAGACTCGGGGTAGCGGATACTCGCAGGAGGCCGGTCTACCCGCCGGCACCGCTCGAGCACGCGGATTTGCATTGGATTTCACCGCCAGACGATAAGCAGGCAATCGGCATTGGGCAGATTCGCGATCTCGTCGCCGAGTTCTCCCTGACAAGCTACGAGGGTGGCGGCAAGGTTGCGATAATCGAGCCCGCCAACGCAATGACCACAAATGCTGCGAACAGCCTGCTAAAGACACTTGAGGAGCCGTCTGGCGACGCGTTACTCATACTGATTGCCGATCGAACCGGTAGATTGCCCGCGACCATTTTCAGCCGTTGCCAGCGCATAGCTGTGGCACCGCCATCCGAGGCGGAAGCCCTGGCCTGGCTCGAACAATACCAGCCAGGTGCGGCCTGGTCGGAGGCGCTACGTCTGTCTGGCAATGCGCCGTTGGCGGCAATAGCCGCCCTGGAGCGACTTGATACGCACCAGTCAATGGCGCGGGACTTCGCCGATGTCGCCTGCGGCAGAGCCCCGGCACTGGAAGTGGCCGCGCGCTGGTCACGACTCGACGCGCCGTTCGTTCTCGATTGGCTGGCACGACAGGTACAGCAAGCGATCCGGTCGATGGCGGGAGGGCGGCGGAACGGTGCCGTGACCGCAATCGACGAATCTGTGCTCAGGCGCATGGACAGGCGAAACCTGTTCTGTTATCTAGACATAATCAACCGGTTGCGAGGCCAGCCAAGTGGGACGTACAACGTCCACCTGACTTTGGAGAGCCTGTTGATCGACTGGGCCGACGGCCTTGCGAACTGCAACCCGAATCCCTACCAAGCGACGATGCAACTGCTGGCGGAGAGGAAGTACGAATGAGCAAACCGGGACTGTTGACGCTGACCATCAAGGACAAGAGTGCCTTGTACCTGGCTTATATGCCCTATGTGATCAATGGCGGACTTTTCATCCCCACCAATAGCTCCTACCGGCTCGGCGACGAGGTCTTCATGCTCCTCAATCTGATGGGCGAGGAAGAAAAGATCCCTGTCGCGGGCACCGTGATCTGGATGACGCCCAAAGGCGCTCAAGGAAAACGTACTGCCGGGATCGGCGTACAATTCTCCGATCAGGACCAGGGTAATACGCAGAAGAAGATCGAGAATTATCTCGCTGGCGCCCTCGGCGGGGACAAGGCAACGCACACGATGTGATTTCGCCACTTTTGTTTATGCCGTCGCTGAACAGACTCCTGAAGAGCTACATGTCGTTTTTGTTGATCCCGCCTCGAAGCACGTAGGCCTGATAGCCGCGCTCGTTGAGAATGTAAGCGCCCGCAGAGCTGCGTCTGCCCGTGTCGCAGCAGACAACATACTTGCGGTCCTGCTCCAGCGTCGTGATTTTCAGCCGGATAAAATACAGCGGAATGTTAATCGCTCCTTCCAAGTGGTGATTATCGAACTCACTTGGCAATCTGACATCGAGCCACTGGCCACCATTAGCGACTATCCGCTCCGCTTCCTCGTGTGTTAACCAGTCCAACATCGGCTCATTCAGCAGCGTATTGAAGTCTTCTTTGCCCAGGCGCATGACCGATCCATCTGCCGTCATTGTGACCGTGGCATTGCGCTTGGCATCGGAGATCAGTGCCTCCTCGCCGAACGTGTCACCAACCTGCAGCTCTGCGAGCTTGATACCTTCTTTAGACAACGGTGTTTCTCGTGTGACAACCGCCGAGCCACGGGTCAGTACGTAAAAATAGTCACCCTCTGCACCCTGTTTGAGGATCACATCGCCAGACTTATAGTTGATCTGCTGCATGCGCATGAAGATCGCCTGAATGTTCGCTGGCGGAATCTTGTGGAATGCCTTGGTCTGCAGCAGCATTGTCATCCAGTCTTCGCCGCTGTCATCGTGTGCACCCTGAAGCTCTGAGACCTCGTATTGCCCGGTCTGATCCCAGGTCAACATGACGTCGAGCAAATCACTGTCAATTGAGATGAATTTGACGCGGTCGCGTGCGCGTGCAGACACGCGGCGTGGGTAGATAGGCGCGACCGGGCTGCGCGCGAGCTCCGACCCCCCCTCAACCGTGCCAACAACCTTACCCTGGTCGAGGAGCTCCAACATGCCCGACGCAATATAGAACGTACGTTTTTCGGTATCGCCTTCTTTGAATAACACCTGACCTGGCGACAGTTCACGCAACTGCACCTTGCGGGCAAGCGCTGCAAGGTTGTCGCGCTTCAGCCCATCCAGAGGCGAAAAGCTCTTGAGCAGTTCCACATTTACCTGCTCAGCCGTCATACATCATCCTGTTCCCAGACAATTCTCCGATTGCGCGGTATTCTACCTTCAATTCAACAACTTCCGATACTCTCGGTCGCACGCAGCGTGAAGCGGCGCACAGTTTCCCGGGCTTTTGCATGACAGTCCACGCTTACAGGGCAGACCAACCCGGATGCGGCGCAAATCGCTCCCCATGGGTTCGTGCCAGCTCTTCGAGGCGTTCCACGACTGTTTCTATGCCACGTTCGCGCGCATAATTAATCGGACCGCCGCGAAACGGGGCAAAACCGGTACCAAAAATCACGCCTGCATCGAGCAAATCCGCGTCGCCGACAACCCCGTCCGCGAGGCACGCCACGGCTTCGTTGACCATCGGCAGTATGAGCCTGTCCTCGATATCAGCTGGCGGCGGTTTCGTGTCATCCTGCGGCTTGCGGGCCTTGCCATCCTCCCAGACATAGAATCCCTGACCCGACTTGCGGCCCAGATGGCCTGCCTCGACCATCGCCGTGAGTTTCTCCGGCACCGGCCCTTCCATTTTGGCGCCGAGCACCTTTGAGACATGCAGCACGACGTCGAGGCCTACACTGTCGACCAGCTCGATCGGTCCCATCGGCATGCCGAACGCCTCGGCCGTTCGGTCGACCGTGGTCAGCGCAACGCCTTCCTGGACGAGGTGCATCGCCTCGGTCATGTAGGGAGCGAGAATTCGATTGACGACAAAACCGGGCGAACTTAGGCATTCGAGCGGGAACTTGCCGATACCCTTGACGAAAGCAAAGCTCGAATCGAGAACCTCCCGGGCAGTGTCTGCGCAACGCACGATCTCGACCAGGGGCATCTGTGCGACCGGATTGAAGAAATGCACGCCAACGAATCGATCCGGATCACGCAGGCTGCTGCGCAGGTCTTCGAGGCGGATGCTCGACGTATTGGTCGCAAGCACCGCGCCCGGCTTCATCTGTTGTTCGATGCTCTCGTAGAGCTCTTGTTTGGCTTCGAGGTTCTCGAAAATCGCCTCCACAATCAGGTCGGCCTCGGCGATTCCTGCTCCTTCAACGTCGGCTTTGAGTCGTTTTTCGGCTGCTGCGCGA
>CAMYMP010000725.1 GCA_947259435.1 uncultured Woeseiaceae bacterium | reverse complement strand
TCGGGCCCGTGCCCGCAGCCGGTGCTTATTGATTTTCTTTTTCCTGCAGCTTGGCGTCACCGAATATTAGCACGGCGCCGCCACACAACAGCGCCAGGCAGCCTGCAGCTGCCCGCACGGCCAGCCGCCACTCGGGCAAGGCACGCGGATATCCGGTCCTCTTGCGGCCTGGCGGCAGATCATCCAAGCTCGCAGGAAACACGGCAACCAGGGATCCACGATGGCGAAAAAGCAGGACAATCCGCTACGCAATGAATTGCGCCGCTTGCTGAATCACCACCCGGACACAGCCACCATGGAACTGCTCGTGCCCGATATCTGTGGGATATTGCGTGGCAAGCGCATCCGCCGATCCAGCTTCGAAAAGACCTGTGACGAAGAGTTCTGGTTTTGTGGCGGCGCGCTCCTGATGAGCACGCTCGGCGCGGTACTTCCGGGCATGGTTGGCGACGGGGATGGCGATCCGGACGTCCAGTGTCGCCTGGTGCCCGGCAGCATGGCGACGGTCCCCTGGGCCTCTCGGCCGACTGCACAGGCGTTGTTCCGTATGTTCGAGAAAAGCGGCGAGCCGTACTTCGCCGATCCTCGAGCCGTGCTGGAACGATCGATCGCGCCGCTCACAAAGATGGGGCTCAAGATCGTCATGGCCACGGAGCTGGAGTTTTATCTGCTCGATGCCAAGGCGAACAAGCCGACTCCACGAGCTTCGCGCGTGCCTGGACTCGGTCGGCCGCAGCCCGGGCCGCAGGTCTATCACCCTGGTGACCTTGCGGAGATCGAACAATTCCTCGACGAGCTATACGATTATTGCGACGCGCAGGGCATACCGGCCGACACCGCAACCTCAGAATTCGCACCGGGACAATTCGAGATCAATCTTACGCACGTAGACGATCCCGCACTGGCGTGCGATCACGCACTTCTTCTCAAAAGAGCCGTGAAAGCAACGGCCCTGAAGCACGGCTTCGTCGCCTGTTTCATGGCCAAACCATTCGCCGAAGATTCGGGCAGTGGCCTGCATATTCACATGAGCCTTGTCGATCGCAACGGCGACAATTACTTCTCTTATGGGCGCGACAAGCTCGCATCGCCGCCGTTCTCGGCGCGACTGCGTCACGCGGTCGGCGGCCTGCTGCAGACGATGGCGGAGTCGACCGCGATATTCGCGCCGAATGCCAACTCATACCGCAGGCTTTTGCCTGAAAACTTTGCGCCGGTTGATACGAACTGGGGTGTCAATCACCGCGTTGTGGCGGTTCGCATTCCGCAGGCTGACGAAAGCAATCTGCGCTTCGAACATCGTGTTGCAGGCGCGGATGCCAATCCCTACCTGGTAACCGCCGCTATTGCGGCCGGTGTGCACCACGGGCTGAAGCACAAGATCGCCCCCGGGCGGATGATCGAGGAAGGCGAACGTGTAAGAATCAAAACGCGAATCCCCGACCGCTGGGAGCGTGCGATCGACAGTTTCTCGAAAAGCAAAATCCTGCCCACCTACCTCGGTGAAGATTATTGCCGGTATTACGCGCGCAATCGTCGCGAGGAGTCTCGGCAGTTCCACAACGTCGTCAGCCCAATCGACTTCGACTGGTACCTGCGCGCCGTATGATCGCTCAGTCGTGTTCGTCCGCGCGCTGCAGGTCACCGTCAATCGACTTGCCGGCCTGGTAGTAGCACCACGCCGCCGCAGGCAGCAAGAATGCGCTTACGATCAGCAGGCTGTAGCGCATGGATTCGTCGCCAAAGCCGGGCTCCAGGACGTCACTGATCAGGCCCGTAACGGGAGGACCCATAGCGAGTCCAATCACGTTAATGATCAACAATACGAGCGACGAGGCAACGGCCCGCATGCGCAAGGACACGAGGCTCTGTGTCTGGCTCAGTACCGGGGCCAGATAGAAATTCGATGTTACTGCCGGTACGACGAGCAGAATCAGGCACCAGGTTACGCTCGATGCCAGGAATACCGCGGCGAATAGTATCGCCGACACGGCCTGCGCCAAACCGATAAACGCCAATGCGCTGCGGTGATTCTCGCGACCGAAGTGATCGGCGAAATAGCCGCCCATGAAAAAACCGAAGCCGCCAGCTATGCCATAGATCAGACCAAGCCAGAAGCCGAGCACGGCGACGTCCATGCCGAAGCTGCGCACGATGAAGCTCGGCATGAAGTTGATGACCGCATAGCCGACGAACGCGCTCAGACCTGCGGCTATCGCCATGTACAGGAACGAGCGCCGCGCCAGAAGAAACGTGGCCACAAGCAACAGGGTCGGCGGCTTGCCGCTGTCCGTCCGCTGCTCGGACGCGCCGCGTTGCGGTTCGGTCAATGTGAACCGGACTACCAGCGCCAGCAGCAGGCCGGGGATGCCGACAATAAAGAACGCTTCGCGCCAGCCTATGTTCTGCGCAACCCAGCCGCCGGCGAGATAGGCGAGCATGACGCCCGCCGAAATTCCGAGCGTGTAGAAGCCCATGGCCGACGAGCGCCGCTCGGGCGGATACAGGTCTGCAATCATCGAGTGCGCGGGCGGGCTGCACCCGGCTTCGCCGATGCCGACGCCGACGCGCGCCAGCACCAGATGCCAGATATTGGCCGCCAGTCCCGACAGCGCGGTCATGCCGCTCCAGACGGCGACCGCGGCCGCGATGAGATTGCGCCGATTGACCCTGTCGGCCAGCTGCGCGATCGGCACGCCGAGAATGACGTAGAACAACGCGAATGCCGTTCCGGCGAGCAGGCCAAGTACCGTATCCCCGACCTGAAACTCGTCGCGAATCGCCGGCAGCAGGATTGACAGGATTTGCCGGTCAACGAAGTTGAACATATAGACGATGGCCAGTACGACCATCGCGTAGCGCCGCGCGGCAAAACTGATGCCGGATTTTGCCTGGTTAGTGGACAGTGGCATCTATGGCGGCGGGCGCAGCGGCGCCAGCATTCGGTCGGCGCGGATCCGACGCGCCGCGGTACAAGCCGTCGCGAATCGCGACGGACTGCAGGCTGCCCATCGATCGTGTTGAGGGTCGCACTACATGTCCTCGGGCCTCGAGAAGCCGAATCGTATCGGGACTGAATCCGGATTCGAGCTGCAGCTCGTCAGGAAACCACTGATGGTGCACGCGCGGTTGATTCGATGCGTCCGCAAGGTTCATGCCATGGTCGATGACGTTGACGAGCATCTGCAGCACCGTTGTAATGATACCTGCAGCACCGTTGTAATGATACGGCTACCGCCCGGGCTGCCCGTCGCAAACCACGGCTCACCGTCAGCAAATACGATGGCCGGCGTCATCGAACTCAATGGCCGCTTGCCGGCCTCGACCGAATTCGCCTTGCCGCCCAGCAAACCGAACGCGTTGGGCACGCCCGGTTTGGAGACGAAGTCGTCCATTTCATTGTTGAGCAGGAATCCGGCGCCGGCAACGGATATGGCCGAGCCGTAAGAGAAATTCAGCGTGTAGGTATTCGACACGATATTGCCGTCCGTATCGATGACCGAAAAGTGAGTTGTGTCTTCGCTTTCATGCAACGGCGCGACACCGGGGGCTACGTCAGTCGACGGGCGCGCCCATTTCATATCGATCGAGTCTGCGAGCTCAGCGGCATAGTCCGCGCTCGTGAGCCAGTCGACGGGGACGTCATAGAAGTCGGGATCGCCAAGGTGTTTGCTGCGATCGGCATAGGCAAGCCGCATGACTTCGGCCAGCAGATGCGTCGCGTCGGCGCTGCCAGCGCCCATCGCCGTCACGGGAAAATGCGACAGCACGTTCAGCATTTGCAGGATGTGGGCACCTCCCGAGCTCGGCGGTGGCATCGTGACGATCTCGTAGCCGCGGTAGCTGCCGCGGAGCGGCTCGCGGATCACGGGCTTGTAGGCCGCAAGTGCCTCCATGTCAATCAGACCCCCGCCCCGTTTCATCTCGGCCGCTATCTTCTCGGCAATCGCGCCGCGATAAAACGCGTCAGGCCCCTCGTCCGCAATCAATTGCAGCGATTCGGCGAGATCCGATTGCACAAGGGTCTCGCCCATTCGGTACGGAACACCACCAGGTTTATAGAAATATTCGCAGGTTGACGCGTCACGACACATCCTCTCCTTGCGGGATGCAAGCAGGTTCGCGAGGTCACGCGTTACGACAATGCCTTCACGAGCGAGATCGGCCGCGGGCTGAACGACGCGCTTCCACGACATACGGCCAAACTTTTTGTGTGCAAGGTACAACCCGGCCACCGTGCCCGGGACGCCCGAGGCTTTGTGGCTGAAGCGCGATAGTTCCGGATCAGCGTTGCCATTCTCATCGAGGAACATGTCACGGTGCGCGGCCGGCGGCGCCATTTCTCGATAATCGATCGCCGTGGCTGAATCGGATTCGGCGTCGTACACGAGCATGAACCCACCACCGCCGATATTGCCGGCCCGCGGTAGCGTGACCGCGAGCGAGAAGCCGACCGCAACCGCAGCATCAACCGCATTGCCGCCATCTGCAAGCACCTCTGCACCGACTACGGCCGCGGTATTGCTTTGCGCCGCGATCATCCCGGTCGAACTGTAGACCGGGTGCCGCAAGTCGGTGTAACGAATAACCGACGGCTCGACGACCTGGGCCATGGCGCAGGACATCTGCAGCGCGACAACAGCTATGAATAGGCGGCGCATCGGCAGCTCACTCCCGTTACGGCAAGACCATCTTGAATATAAAGAAAAACACGATCGCGAGAAATGCGCCGGCCGGAATGGTTACGACCCATGACACGAGTATGCGCGCGACGACGCGAAGATCGATCGCCTCGATGCCACGCGCCATGCCGACGCCGAGCACCGCGCCAACCAGCGTGTGCGTCGTCGATATCGGTATGCCGGTACCTGACGCAATGACGATCGTCGTTGCCGCCGCAAGTTCGGCCGCAAATCCGCGGCTGGGCGTCAACTGCGTGATCTTCTTGCCGACTGTCGCAATGACATGACGGCCAAACGTTGCGAGACCGATCACGATTCCGCCACCGCCGAGCATCAGTACCCACACCGGCAACGCGGACTTGGCCGCGATCGAGCCAGTCTGTGCGACGCTGATTACTGCTGCAAGGGGACCAATCGCGTTGGCGACATCGTTCGAGCCGTGCGCGAACGCCATGCCGCAGGCGGTTACGATCATCAGTACGCCGAAGACGCGCTCGACCGTATGGAAGTGCTGGTGCTTTTCGGCTTTCTTGTCGGGCTGGATGCGCCGAATGGCCAACGCACCAACGATTGCGATGCCGACCGCAATCGCAATCGCGAGTGCGTATGCTTCGCGCAAATCGAGATTCAGCCCGACGTGTTTGAGTCCCTTCAGTATCGTTACGAGCG
Source organism: uncultured Woeseiaceae bacterium (assembly GCA_947259435.1). The sequence goes on along the minus strand of CAMYMP010000725.1, from coordinate 4,779 downwards.
TGATCGTAAACGCGGCGAGAAAAATGTAGACGGGCACATAACGCTTGGCTTTGGCCAGCGGATCTTCCTGGCGCAGAATCAGGCGCTGCACACTGCGGTAAATGAGGTAAGCGATGAACCCGGCGGTCAGCGGTGACACCACCCAGCTCATGACGATCGTGCCGACCTTGCCCCACTGCACGGCATCGACGCCTATGCCGACAGCGGCGAACCCGACAATTGCGCCAACGATCGAATGCGTTGTCGAAACAGGCCAGCCGTTGCGCGATGCAATCAGTAGCCAGGTGCCCGCGGCGAGCAGAGCCGCGAGCATGCCGTAAATCAGCAACTCAGGGCTGCCTTCTAGCAGGTCCGCATCGACAATGCCTTTTCTGATCGTGGACGTGACTTCGCCGCCGGCAAGCACCGCACCCATGAACTCGAACACGGCGGCAACGAGAATTGCCTGTTTGATGGTCAGTGCTTTGGAGCCGACCGACGTCGCCATTGCATTGGCGACATCGTTCGCGCCGATACCCCATGCCATGAAGATGCCGAACACGGCGGCCAGGCCTATATAAACGAGCTGTGCTTCCATGAAACTGCCCTCACGGACGCCAAAGCGCCCGACTTTTTGAATAATTATTAGTGAGAGAGCAACAGCTCAAGCCGGCGGCCGACACGTTCGGCCATGTCCGCAATCTCGCCCGTTAGTTCGATGACCTGATACATGAATACGGCGTCGACCGGATTCAGCGAGTCTTCGATCGCAAACAGCGCCGCGCGCAACGCCGCTTGTTTGTCGTCGGTATCGGTCTCGATACGGTCGAGTTCTTCGATCATGCCGGCGACCAGATCCACTTCTGCGCCGCGAAAGCCAGCGGTGAATAATTCGTCCAGCTCGCGCACACTTTTGCGTGCCTGCTTCGCCGCATCCACATTGCGGTCGACAAACTCAAGGAACTGTTCGGCAATCGCCGGTGGAATCTGCATCTTGCGACCCAGCACTATGCCCGAAACGTCTTTTGTGCGATTCGCGATCTTGTCCTGCACGAGCAGGAGCTCCAGCAGATCCTCGCGCGGTACCGGCATAAACAGACTCTTCGGAAGATGCAGCCGGATTTCTTTTTTCAGATCGTCCGCCGCGTGCTCAAGCTTCTCGATTTCGTCGCGGAAGCTTGCGGCTTTGTCCCATTCGCCAGCTACTGCTGCTGCAAAAAAACCCAGCAACTGTTTCGCACAGCGATACGCAATGTCGACGTGTTTTTCGAGCGGCTGGACCGGTGATGAGCCAAAAATATTCGCAAGTACGTTTGTCATTTCAGTCGGTCCGGTCCTCTCCTGAATCGTGGCGCCATCGTACCATAGCGCCTTTCGAAACGGACCCGTCGTGTTAGACTCCGCAGCCCGACGAGAAGACAGACAACAGGTGGAACGTGGCCTACTGGCTGATGAAATCAGAACCCGACGTTTACAGCATCGACGATCTCGAGCGGGACGGTCGCGAGATGTGGGACAGTGTTCGCAATTATCAGGCCCGCAACATGATGCGGGACGAAATGCGCATTGACGACGAGATCTTTTTCTATCACTCGAGCTGCAAAGAACCCGGCATATCCGGCATTGCGAGGGTCGCGAGCGAACCCTATCCGGACCCGACCCAATTTGACACGGACTCGAAGTACTTCGACCCGAAAAGCAGCGAGGACGATCCGCGCTGGGTGCTCGTCGACGTCGAGTTCGTGCGCAAACTCAGAAAGCCCATCACGCTTGCGGAAATAAAAGCTCATCCGGGGCTCGACGACATGATCCTGACGCGACGGGGCAACCGGCTATCGATAATGCCCGTCAGCGACGAACATTGGGATCTGATCCTGACCCTGGAGTAGCGCCTCTTGCCCAGGTCACTCCTTGCTGTACTGGTCGTCATTCTGCTCGCTGTTGCGGGATTCATCGCCACGCCTCCGGCCCTGATCAATGAAGTGGCAGTGCCGGCGCTGCCCTGCGGCTGGTCGATGCGCCGCGCAAGCGCCTCATTGAGTTCGACGACGTCGGCGACCCGAGTAAACACGTTTTGGCCGGTAACATCCTGTCACCTGACAACACCGACGAGATGCTGGAACAGACGCTAGACTTCATGCGCGGCTTGCCGATCGCAGAATGAACTTTTGCAACTTCTTGAGTCGGATGAGCGTCTAAATAAGTTAAGTAACGTAAATATGTTGAGGAACTATCATGAAGTCGAATTTGCTACTAACGGCTATCGCATTTAGCCTGGCCGTCTCGTCGTGCAGTGACGAGCCAGGAACTGAGCTCGAGGACGCCACGGCTAATGCTGTGATCGCTACGAATCCGCTGCTCAACGGATGGGACACACAGTTTGGCGTCCCGCCATTCGATCAGATCGAATCGGAACACTACCTGCCGGCCTTTCGCGCCAGCATGGACGAGCACAATGCCGAGATCGACGCTATCGTCGCCCGGACAGAAGCCCCGAGTTTCGACAATACGATCGAAGCGCTCGAGCGCAGCGGTGGCTCGCTGAGCAGAGTTAGTCGAATCTTCTTCGCGATCGACTCGGCAAATTCAGACGACGTGACAAAGGAGACTGCCAAAACCATCGCTCCGGAACTCGCGGCACATCGGGATAACATCCGCCTCAACAAGGATCTGTTCGACCGCGTACTCACCGTGTACGAACAGCGCGACGATCTCGAACTCGATGGCGAACAACAGCGCCTACTCGAAGAAACGCACAAGGAATTCGTACGCTCCGGCGCCAATCTTGAGGACGAGGCGCAGGATCGGCTGCGTGAGATCAACGCGGAACTCGCCGAGCTGTCGCAGCAGTTCGGGGACAACGTTTTGGAAGACACAAATAATTTCGAGTTGCTCGTCACCGACAGGGCGGACCTTGGTGACCTGCCTGCTAGCCTTGTCTCTCTGGCCGCCGAAGAAGCGAAGCGACGCGGCCACGATTGTGAATGCTGGGTATTCACGCTGCAGCGCCCGAGCATCAATCCGTTCCTGGAGTACTCGCCGAATCGCGAAATGCGCAAAAAGATATTCGATGGCTATGCCATGCGCGGCGACAACGACAACGAAGTGGACAATAAGGCGATTATCTCGCGCATGGTGCAGCTTCGGGCTGAGCGCTCCGCGCTGATGGGCTATGAAAGCCACGCGAATTATGTGCTGTCCGACAACATGGCCGAGACCCCGGATAACGTTTACAACCTGCTCGACCAGATATGGAGACCCGCGCTTGCAGTTGCGATCGCCGAGCGAGCCGATATGCAGGCGCTGATGAAAGCCGACGGTATCGACGATCGCCTGCGTGCCTGGGATTGGCGTTACTACACCGAAAAAGTTCGCAAGGCCAAGTTCGATCTTGACGCGGACGCACTGCGTCCCTTCTTCGAGGTCAACGCGGTTCGCGATGGCGTTTTCGCCCTTGCAACGAAATTGTTCGGCCTGCAATTCGAACAGCGCGAAGACCTGCCTACGTGGCATCCGGAGCAACAGGTATTTGAAGTCAAGGAGGCCGATGGCAGCCACCTCGCTATCCTGTATTTGGACTACTTCGCGCGCGAATCAAAGCGTGGCGGCGCCTGGATGAACGCCCTGCGCTCGCAGTCGAACATCGACGGTTTCGTGACACCGGTCGTGACGAACAATTTCAACTTCCCGGCACCGACCGACGACTCGCCGTCGCTCTTGAGCCTGACGGAAGCCGAAACATTTTTTCACGAATTTGGCCATGCGCTGCACGGCATGTTGTCGAATGTGACTTACGAATCTCTTGCGGGAACGAGCACGCCGCGAGACTTTGTCGAATATCCGTCGCAAGTCATGGAGAACTGGATGCGCGAACCTGAAGTGCTGCGCATGTTTGCGAATCACTACCAGACCGGCGAGCCGATTCCACAGGAGGCTGTCGACAAGATCACTGCGTCAGCTACGTTCAATCAGGGCTTTGTCACCGTTGAATACCTGGCGGCCGCCTACCTCGATATGGCCTACCACGTGCTCGACACGACCGAAGCAGTCGAGCCGCGGGGATTCGAAAGCGCCGCCATGGCCGACATCGGCCTGATCGAGGAGATCATCCCGCGCTATCGCAGTGGCTACTTCCAGCATATATTCTCGGGCGGATATTCGGCCGGCTACTACAGCTACATCTGGTCGGAGATTCTCGACGCCGACACTTTCATGGCATTCCGGGAAACGAGCCTGTTCGATCAGGACACGGCGGCCCGTTACCGCAAGGAAATTCTGAGCAAAGGCGGAACACGACCTGGCATGGAGCTGTATCAGAACTTCCGCGGCCGCGAACCGGAAATCGGACCGCTACTCGAAAAGCGCGGACTGAACTAGACAGGCAATTGGGCCGCGGCCCGGTAGGTGCTCATCTTCATGGCTCGCTGCGCTGCGCTTTACTTCCGATGAACACCTCCCCGCCCGCGACCCTAGGTGTTCGACAAGGTGTGTAACTTTTCGTAGAGGTCCGGAGAACGTTCGAGGGCTAGCATTACGATGAGATCGCCCGGCTCGGCCCATTCCAATGCCGAGTCGAGCGACTCGATCTCCTGCATGTGATGTTCGATCTGATCTTCTCTGGCGCCGCGCTTGATGAGTTCGTTGCGTATCACGCCAAACACTGCGCCTTCTTCCCGGCCGCGATGATATTTCGCGAGTTCGGAAACGAATACGCGATCGAGGCCCGATTCCCAGGCGCTGCGCGCGAGTTCGCGAATCAGATCGTCGGGCCGGTCGCCTGCCTGGCCAAAGCACAGCGCC
>CAMYMP010000724.1 GCA_947259435.1 uncultured Woeseiaceae bacterium | reverse complement strand
GTCCTTTCGGGACACCGCCGATCCCGAGTGCAACGTCGAGTCCGATCGATCCGGTCGATACCACGTCGATATCACGGGACATCGGGTTGTCGCCGAGACGCATGACCGAGCCTTTACCGAACTGCTTTTCGATTTGTCCGAGGGCTGCGGCGAGTGCTTTTTTGCGGTTGTCATCCATTGTTTGAGGTCATCCTGTAAGAGCGGCCGGAGCCGCGAGAAGCGGAAACGACGATTATTCCATAAAGGCCACGACGTGGCAGCAGAGTCCGACCCGACTATCCGGGCAGTACTTGAAGAAACGCGAAGAAAATCTCAGAAGTCTTTGACTAGTGGGCGGTATGTCACTCCACCGGGCTCAGAAACCGACTCGACGAGCTCGAAGCTCGACCATTCGAGGACGGCCGTCTGCGCCAATCGCTGCGTCTCGAACGTCCGCGCATTCCGGACTGCCGTGATATGCGGGCGATAAGCACGCTGGTACTCCGGATTGACGCCAGCCGCAAACACCTGACCCTTGAGGTCTTCTACGAGGCTTTCCAGCTCGGGCGGCACGGTCGGCGGGACCAGCGCCGCGATTTTCGGGCGTGGCCAGAATTCGAGGCGGTCAAAGCGCAGGCGAAACGGTTCGACCGTCACGACCTTTTTTATCTCGTGCAATTCGTCGATGCGCGCCTCGGGGAATTCACCGATATAGACCAGTGTGACGTGCCAGTTGCGGCGATCAATCGCCCTGCCCTCGACAAGCTTTGCCACCGGCGTAATGAAATCGCGCATTCGATCGCGCTGCCGGTGATCCGGCCACAACGCGAAGAACAGCCGTCGCGTGCTCACAGCCGATCCAGAACGCCCTGTATTGCATGCGCAACCGTGAGCTCGCGAACGAGTTCGCGGTCACCGTCGAAATGTTCGCAGCTCGTCTCGATTCTGACTTTGCCGCTGTCTCTGACGGCCCAGGCAAACCAGACCGTGCCAACCGGCTTTTCTTCGGTGCCGCCGCTCGGGCCCGCGATGCCGCTTACCGCGACGGCGATATCGGATCCACTCAGATTCAATACACCTTCCGCCATTTCCTCGACGACGGGCTCGCTGACAGAGCCGTGTTCCGTCAGCGTCTGGTTTTTCACGCCCAGCATCGACTCTTTGGCGCCATTCGAATAGCACACGATGCCGTAGCCAAATATTACGGAACTGCCCGGCACGTCCGTTACAGCCTTGGCGACCCACCCGCCGGTGCAGGACTCGGCGGTTGACATCGCCTTGCCCGACGCAGTCAGGTCGGCGACGAGCGCAACAGCCAGTTTGTGGATCGATTCGTGATCAGCCATTCAGTACGGACTCGTAAAGTTCGACATGCTTGTCGGCCATCGTATCGATCGAGAACGATTTTTGCATCCGTTCCCTGCCAGCGGCGCCCATGCGCGCTCTTAGCTCATCCTGATCAATCAGCCGCGAGATCGCATCCCTAAGCGCTTCGACATTCCCGGCGGGTACCAGAATGCCGGTTTCGCCATCGCTCACGGCCTCGGCAAGGCCCCCGGCGCTGAAGCCAACGACAGGCACACCCGCGGCCGCGGCCTTGAGGGTCGCTACACCAAGCCCCTCAGCCAGCGCCGGATGCGCAAAAATATCGAAACAGCCCATGAGATCATCGAGGTCATCGCGAAAACCCACAAATTTCGCACTGTCGCCAAGACCCAGAGCAGCCGCCTGCTCACGAAGCTGGTTATTGAGGTAGCCCTCGCCAAATATGATCAGCCGTATCCCGGGATGGCTGTGCCGCAGATCGGCAAAGGCCTGCAGCAGGTAGCGATGCCCTTTGCGCGGAATCAGCTGACCGGCCGCGGCAATGACGATCGCGCCGTCGGGGATGCCGAATTCGGCTCTAAAAGCGGTCCGGTCGGCCGGAACCGAAAATCGCTCCGTGTCCACGGCACTGCGAATGACTTCGATACGGGCCGCGTCGACATCATGATCACGAAGCATTGCGGCGATGGCTTCGGAAATCGCGATGATCTTCCTGAACGGCCGGTAGCGCAGCGCGGCCACCAGCCGCATCTCGGTGCTGTCGACGCGTCTCGAGACAACGGCCGGAATATCGGCAAAGCTCGCGGCCAGTCCACCCAGCATGTCCGCACCGCGCCGGCTGTGGCAGTGCACGAGATCGGGCTGCTCCGTTTGCAGGTATTGGGTGAGCCGATACGCAAACGGCAGATCCAGGTCGCCCGCACAAAACAGGTTGCGAACCGGTATGCCTGCCGCGCGGGCCGCCGCATCGACCCCTGATCCGGGCGGGCAAACGAGCGTGCAGTCGTGGCCGCGGTCGATCAGCGCGGCAACAAGGTACACAACTTGCTGCGGTCCACCGTAAAGATGGCGTCCGGTTTCGACATGCAGTATTTTCATAGACCCGAGAACAAAAACAGCCCCGAGCCATGATAGCTCGAATCGACGCATACGGGAGACACATGCGCGCCGGCACACTGATCGCTCGATCATGAAAAAAAGTCTGCGGATCTTCTGGTCACATGCGAAAGGCAGCATGCGCGATCTCGCGCCGATCGTGATCGTCATTGCGTTCTTTCAGTTCCTGGTACTCAGGCAGCCGCCGGACGGCGTATTCGGGTTGATCATCGGCGCCATCGTCGTCGTCATAGGCCTCACGCTCTTTATTTATGGGCTCGAGCTTGCTTTGTTCCCGATCGGCGATTCGCTCGCGGTCGCGCTGGCGCGCAAGGGCAGTGTGTTCTGGCTACTCACCTTTGCGTTTTTGCTCGGCTTCGGCACGACAATCGCCGAGCCGTCCCTGACGGCGATTGCGAACGAGGCGTCACTCGTCGCCGCGGCGGACGGCGCGATAGCAGACACCGAGGACGCACGAAGTAATTACGTGCTCGGCCTGCGGCTTACGGTGGCCTTGTCAGTGGGTACTGCGCTTGTCCTCGGCGTGCTGCGCATCATCCTCGGCTGGTCCTTGCCACTGATGATCATCTCGGGCTACGCGCTGGTCGTCGCCATTACGGCGATAGCGCCGGCAGACATCGTCGGCATCGCCTACGACTCGGGCGGCGTTACGACATCGACGGTCACCGTGCCGCTCGTCACGGCGCTGGGCGTCGGGCTCGCGTCGTCGCTGCGCGACCGCAATCCGATGACCGACGGCTTCGGCCTGATCGCGTTCGCGTCGTTGACGCCGATTATATTTGTCATGCTGTACGGCGGGATAATCCAGTGGATCTGATTATCTCTAGTATCACCACAGTCGTTGCAACCGGCACCGACGTCCTGCCGATCGTGCTTTTTATTTTCCTGTTCCAGGCCTTCGTAATCCGCAAGCCGCTGCCCCATGTCGGTCGCCTTCTGGTCGGCATCGGCTTCGTTATCATCGGTCTCGGCTTGTTCCTGATCGGGCTCGAACAGGCGCTGTTTCCTATAGGCCGCCTGATGGCCGAACAGCTCACGGCGCCCGAGGCGCTGGTGGGCGATGCGGAAGTTCCGCACTGGGGTGCCTATCTGTGGGTTTACGCGTTTGCGCTGTCCATCGGCTTCGCCACGGCGATCGCGGAGCCGGCCCTGCTCGCCGTTGCGATGAAAGCGCACGACGTGTCCGGCGGCGCCATCAGCGTCTGGGGTCTGCGAGTCGCGGTTGCGCTCGGCGCCGCGATCGGCGTATGCCTGGGGAGCTACCGAATTATCGCCGGAGTGCCGTTGCAAAGCTTTATAATGGTTGGCTACCTGGTCGTCGTCGTGCAGACGATCTGGGCTCCGAAGCTCATCATTCCGCTCGCCTACGATTCGGGCGGTGTTACCACTTCGACTGTCACAGTACCGCTGATCACGGCGCTGGGTCTGGGTCTGGCCGAGACCATCCCGGGACGCAGCCCGTTGCTCGATGGCTTTGGTTTGGTCGCTTTCGCCGCCCTGTTCCCGATCATCTCGGTACTGGCGTATGCTCAATTGAGCGCCATAATGACCCGCGTTCGCGATGCGCGGCGACGCAAAGTAGAAGCCCGGGAAGATCCCAACCTATTGGAGGAAAACTGATGCATTTCAAACTGTTGATCGTCTTCGTCGAGGATTCGAAGACCGACGACGTGCTCAAAGCGGCGCGCGAAGCAGGCGCCACGGGGTGCACCGTCGTGAGCAACGCCCGCGGCGAGGGTTACGAGGCGCCGAAGAGCTTCTTCGGCCTGACCCTGACCACGCAAAGAGACGTACTCATGCTGCTCGTCGAGAAACATCTGAGCCGCGAGATACTGGAACACATCGGCGTGATCGGCGAGTTCGATGAACAACCAGGCACGGGCCTGGCTATCCAGATCGATGTCGAAGACGCGATCGGCGCACTGAGTCAGGCCGAACACATTGTAGAGATGGTGGAGGAACAGCTATGAGCAACCCCGACTGGGTTTCCGTGCGCAAGGCCATGCGCACCGACGTAACCGTGATAGATGGACGCAAGAACGTCCTCGATGCGCTGCGACTGATGCGAGACGGGCGCGCCACCAGCCTGATCGTCGATAAGCGATCGGAAAAAGACGAGTACGGCATTCTGACTTTGTCAGACATCGCCAAGCAGGTCATTGCGCGTGACAAGGCGCCGGAACGGGTCAACATCTTCGAGATCATGACCAAGCCGGTCATCTCCGTGCACCCGGCGATGGACATCCGCTACTGCGCGCGGCTGTTCGAGCGCTTCGGCATTCGCCGCGCGCCGGTCGTCGAGCACCACGAAATCATCGGCATCATCAGCTACTACCATCTCGTGCTGGAGGCTCTGCCGGAGCTCGACTAGGTAGCCGATCGATGAGCAGCGAGCCGACAGCGATCCACACGCCGATGATGCGCCAGTACCTGGCCATCAAGTCCGAGTACCCGGATATGCTCGTGTTCTATCGCATGGGAGACTTTTACGAACTCTTCTATGACGACGCCAGGCGCGCCGCGAAGCTGCTCGACATCACGCTGACTTCGCGTGGCAAGTCAGGCGGCAATCCGATACCGATGGCTGGCGTGCCGTATCACGCGGTCGAGGGCTATCTCGCCAAACTCGTTCGCAAAGGCGAGTCCGTCGCAATCTGTGAGCAGGTGGGTGACCCGGCGACGAGCAAGGGCCCCGTCGAGCGGCAGGTGACGCGCATCGTAACGCCCGGCACGCTGACCGACGAAGCTTTGCTCGCAGAAAGCCGCGACAACCTGGTCGCATCGATTTTTGCCGAAGGTGATCGGATCGGAATCGCCTGGCTGGACCTTGCCGGCGGCCGCTTTCAGCTGACCGAGGTACCGGATGTCGAAGCCGCCCGTGGCGAGTTCGAGCGATTGCGGCCGGCCGAGATCATCGTCGACGAAGACCAGACGCTCGGCGAATCCTTTGCAGACGGCATTCGAGTGACGCGGCGGCCGCCATGGCACTTCGAACTCGACAGCGCTACGCGCCTGCTGTGCGCACAGTTTGGCACGCGCGACCTGAGCGGCTTCGGCTGTGACGCATTTTCGCGCGGCGTCGCGGCTGCTGGCGCGCTTCTGCAGTACGTCACGGACACACAAAAAGCTGCGCTGCCGCATCTGCAGTCGATCGTCGCAGAGCGGCGTGAGGATGCGGTCATCATGGATGGCCCAACGCGGCGTAATCTCGAGCTGGAAGAATCGCTGAGCGGCCATCACGAGCACACGCTAGCTGGCGTCATGGATCATTGTCAGAGCCCGATGGGGTCTCGATTGCTGCGCCGCTGGATTCAGCGCCCGCTCCGTGACGCGGCCGTCTTGCGCGCACGCTACCACGTCATCGAGACGATGCTCACGACTGGATCGGTTGCCGAATTGCAGGCGGGTATCAATGGCATCGGTGATGTCGAGCGCATCTTGTCGCGCGTTGCGCTGCGGTCGGCCCGGCCCAGAGATCTTCGTCAGCTCGCCGAAGCGCTCTCGCGCCTTCCGGAACTGCGCCGGCAAATCCGCGAGCTCGAGTCCCCGCTGCTCGACGACCTGCGTGAACAGATTGGTGAACATCGCCGGCAACGTGAGCTACTGGGCAAATCGATTATCGATAACCCGCCAATGCTCATTCGCGATGGCGGCGTGATTGCAGATGGTTATGACGACGAACTCGATGAGCTGCGCGCGATTGCCGCGAATGCCGACCAGTACCTGCTCGACCTCGAGGCACGCGAGAAAGAACGTACCGGGATTGCGACACTCAGGCTTGGCTATAACCGGGTGCATGGGTACTACATTGAAATAAGCAAAGCCCAGGCCGACAAAGCACCGGTCGAGTATGTGCGGCGGCAGACGCTCAAGTCTGCGGAACGTTACATTACTCCCGAACTCAAGGAATTCGAAGACAAGGTTCTTGGCGCACGCGAACGTGCGCTCGCGCGCGAGAAACACCTTTACGAAGCGTTGCTCGACCAGCTCCACGAGGTGCTTGGAGAACTGCAGCGCACGGCAGCCGGTCTCGCGGAGCTCGACGTACTGAGCTGTTTCTCGGAGCGCGCCGACGCACTCTCCCTGTCGAAGCCAGAAATTGCCGATACGCCTTGCATCGAAATCAGAGGCGGTCGTCATCTCGTTGTCGAACAGGTCATCGAGACGCCGTTCGTCGCCAACGACCTGTCTCTCGATGCATCGCAAAGGTTGCTCGTGATCACGGGCCCGAATATGGGCGGCAAATCGACTTATATGCGGCAAACGGCGCTGATCGCGATACTCGCGCACATCGGCAGCTTCGTGCCCGCAGAAAGCCTGCGCATCGGGCCTGTCGATCGTATTTTTACGCGCATCGGCGCGTCGGACGATCTCGCGGGTGGCCGATCCACATTCATGGTCGAAATGACCGAGACCGCGACCAGTCTGCACAACGCCACCGAGCAAAGTCTCGTACTCATGGATGAAATCGGCCGCGGCACGAGCACCTTCGACGGTTTGTCGCTCG
>CAMYMP010000723.1 GCA_947259435.1 uncultured Woeseiaceae bacterium | reverse complement strand
CGACTGAAGTCCTTGAGACTCTGCGCAAGCTCCGTCAGCTCTTCCAGCCCCTCGATGCTGTCGTTAATCAGGTCCTTGGCTTCGTCGATGTCTTCTTTCATGCCGTCATTGAGCATGCGCTGCATGTCCGTCAAACCGCGGCCTACGGCTTGCCTGACTTCGGTGCCGGACTTCACTTCGGCTATCATGTTCTCCGCGATGTCGCAGAACTCGCTGACCTGATCCATGCGTTCCTTCATAACCGTGGAGTTACTGATCAGATACCAGAGCGGCGTGTTGATCTCGTGGCTGATGCCGGCAACGAGTTCCCCGAGCGAAGACATTTTCTCCGCCTGCACGAGCTGCACCTGCGATTCCTTCAGGTCCTCATAGGCCGTGGACAGTTCCTGGGTACGTTCCGTGACGCGCTCCTCGAGAGAATCGTTGACACTTGCAAGTTCGCGGTTGCTCTTGTTCAGCTCCCGATAACTTGCCTGCAACCGGAACATCGCGTAGCCGGCGCCGATCAGTAGCAGTACCGTGCAAACCGACAAGAGCAGGCGGGCACGTTCGGCACGGCTTACGGTTTTGCGGTTTTCTTCGAGGATTTCGTTGGACAAGGTCCAGAGTGTTTCACCGACGCGATTGATGTTGAGAGCTTGCAGCTCTTTGGCGGCCGCGTTCCGTTGCGTGATGACATCGCTGGCAGCGTTTGCGAACGCGTCCAGCATCCCCGGCCTCCGTGAGTCGACAGCCGGATCATTTCGCAGGGCCTCAATTCGTTGTGCCAGCCGCCCGGTGTCCTGGTTGCCACCTCCGGTTGCGTATTCAATAACCTCGATGGCTAGCGAAAAAGCGTTTTGCGACTGCAGGCGAAGATTGTATCGTCGCAGGTCTTTTACAACCAGCGGAGACTCTTCCTGCAACGTGCGCAGTGCTTCGGCATACGCGTTCTGGCGGGCGGCGAAGGCCGCGCCATCGCGGACAAACCGACGCAGCCCGGCATCGTATGCCGATAGCTGCGTAGTGATCGAAACGTTTTCGCGCAGACGCTCATCGCTCGCCTGCAGAACCGCATTGTTCTCGTCAAGGCGCAGGAACGAGAGGTCAGTCGATGTCGAGACCGGGCGGCCGTCTTCGAAAGCACTTTGTGTGCCCTGAATGATTGCGGTGAGGTCGTTCCTGCTGGACTCGATCGCGCGCATGCGTTCCGCATGCGCAGCGTAATAGTCTTCCTTGACCGCCCTCGATTCGACGATCAGAACTGACAATACGCCCACCAGCAAAATTGCGGCCAGGACCGCCAGCGAAGCTCTTAGCATACGAACACCCATAGACCCAAACGGACTTATCAGCACGATTGTGGACAGGGTTCACATGCCGCGCTATGAACGCCGTCAAAAAACCGCTGGGGGACCTTCGACACGGTAAGTGGGGTAGCCCGAAAGGGCGATCGTCGTGAAACGCTTACGCCACCTTATGTTGAGCCGCCGACGAGCAGTTGTAAGGTTGCCCAAACGCAGCTGGCGTGTACTGGCCGATCAGCGGCTCTTTGACATAATCAAACGAAAAGTGTGATCAAACCGAGATTGCCGGAAAGACCCGGATCAGGTGACGAGCCTACCGGATTTCCTCGTCCGAAAAGACTGCGACACGGGCGCGCGTCGACGATGACATCACGCCACGTTTCAGGTTGGCCGTTGTCGTCACGAAAACGGTCTTGCCGGACGGGTCCATCGCGACAACCCCGCCTGTCCCGCCCGCAGGGAGCAGCATGTCGACGATGAGTGCTTCTGCCGCTTGTTCGAGCGATTCACGTGCAAACTCGACGCGGGCACAAATATCCCGTGCCACAGTCCAACGCATGAAGTACTCGCCGTGGCCGGTCCCGGAAACGGCGCAGGACCGGTTTGAAGCATAGGTGCCGGCGCCAATGATCGGCGTGTCGCCCACACGGCCAAAGCGTTTGTTGGTTCGGCCGCCCGTGCTCGTGCCAGCCGACAGGTTGCCGTGACGGTCGAGTACCACCGCGCCGACCGTGCCGAATACGGATTCGTCCGCGTCATTTCCGGCAACGCTGCCAGGATTCTTCGCGCGCTCTTCGAGCAACTTCTGGCGCCGCGGTTCGGTAATGAAATAAAGCGGCCCCGCAAGCTCAAGCCCGTTTTCGGACGCAAACCAGTCCGCGCCCTGACCGTGCAGCATGACGTTCTGCGTTCGCTCCATGACGGCGCGTGCGGCGGCGATCGGGTTGCGAATGCGTGAGCTTCCGGCAATGCCGCCTGCCGCAAGATCCTCGCCGCGCATGATCGATGCGTCGTGTCGAGCCTGGCCGGTCTCGTCCAGAGCGGCGCCGCGACCTGCATTGAAAAGTGCCGAGTCCTCCAGGATCCTGAGCGCTGCTTCTATCGCCTCGGGTCCGGTCGCGCCGTTCTCGAGAAGCTCTGCGCCCGCTTCGAGCGCGGCTTTCAGATCAGCCCGAAGCTGTGCTTCCTGCTCCGGGGAAAGATTGTCGCGGGTGGTACTGCCTGCACCGCCGTGAATCGCAATCACCCAATCCGGCGAGCGACCCACGTCAGGGATTTCGGTTACCCCTTCGGCGCGCGCGCCGGCAGCAGACGTTAAGAACACTGCGGCGATTACCGCGAACAGGAGTCGGTGTGATATATCCATCAGCCCACGTTAGCAAGCAAACGAAGGCTCCACCAGCGATTCAGATAGTGCCGGCAACAGAAGGCAGCACGCAGATCGGGTGCAAGGCGTGCAATACTATGCGTGCACAAGAA
>CAMYMP010000722.1 GCA_947259435.1 uncultured Woeseiaceae bacterium | reverse complement strand
GAACACGGTATTGGTTGCCGTTTGCGTTCCGGTTGGCGTTACCACGATGCGGTAAGTAATCTCAGCTCCGGGTACCGGGTCGGTACCACCAAATGGGTCGAGCACGGTGGCGCTCTTGATGACAGAAAGCTGGATGTCACTGATTAAATATTGGCCGCTGCTTGCATCGTCCGCGCCGCTTGTGCCGACGACCGCGTCGACGCCGTCATCGCCGTCGCCCGGGAATCGGTCCCCGGGATTGCCGGTGCCGGTACGCGCCGCCGCGCTGAGCTCACTCAACCCGGCCAAGCCGTCGGCGAGTGCGGCCGGAATGTCGTTGACCAGCAACACGTCAACAGTCGCATCCGGCGCCAGCAGCGGGTCGTTGCTGCCCGGAACGTAAGCGATGTCGCTTGGCGAAAAATCGCCGCTTGCGTCGGTGTCGAAATATATAGCTGCCGGTGTTGATGCGACAGGATCAAAATCATCGCCACTTAGGCCGTTGTCGATCGCGAGTAAGAAGTCCTCGGAACCGTTACCGGTATTGGTCACGACAAACAGCAGTTCTTGCGCGCTCGAGCCAGAAACAACCGAAGCCGGGCCGCTCAATAGCGTGACATCGACATCCAGCACCTCGGCCACGGTCAACGTGACTGTGTTCGACGTTATCGTTTGTGGCGTACCGGCGACCTCGTAACTGATCACGGCGGTATTATCGATATCTGTTCCGGCGATGGTTCCGGCGGCGGTGCTCTGCTGAGCAAATCCGAGGCCTATCAGGCCGATAACCAGCAATTTCTTGTTATTCGTCATATTCACTACCAGAGTTTTCACAAGCGAGCGCTTTTGCGCGCCAGCTTCGAATCCGCCTGTTCCGCCGAACCGATTCGGGGTCCAATTACCCTTGCGCTCGAACATCTCGTCCCATAAATAAGTGACGTAATTCTAGTCGGGAAGCGCTTCCAAATAAGTTGAGCGAGTTAACAGTTTTTTCACTCAAATCGGGCTGGAACCCTTGCTACTGCTACATGTGAGGACTTTTGACCATAATTGTCGGCGAGCAAAATGACGCCCATTTTGGAGTTCATGTCCAACCGAAGCGGGAAGGAATCCCTAAAATCCACTCCGGCCGGTGTTCGACGCCCTGGCCGTTTCGGCTATGGTGAAACATGAGTCCGTTGCGGCCATTCACGATGGTGATGCCGGCAGGCTGCTTCGGCGTTTTCACGCCAAAAGCATGATCCACGTCTCATATCGGAGAGATATATGTGACGCGGCGTCACGAGGCAACCGATAATCTCCGCAAGCGCGCAGATCACAGGCTTTCGATGGATGGTTAGGGACGACGAAGCGGAGCCGAATTCCGCCCATTGCACGGATGACAATCTGGTCCTGATCGTCACTCAGGCCGGATCCGTTTGTAGCGTCCTCGAGGCTCCGGAGTCGCTCCGCGACGGACTGACTTCCAACGCCGATGCGTTATCGATCAACGACCTGTGGCCCGCAGAGCTGACAGACAGAATCCACGATTCACTAAAGCGGGCGGTGCGCAATCGCCGCTCCCACAGTCTGGAAATCGAAAATACCGCAGCCGGCCTGGCTAACGAATTCATCTTCGTTCCTCAGGGCCGCGACCGTGTATTGGTGATCGTCCGCGACCTGTCGGCGCAGAGAGTGGCGTTCTCGCGGGCCCGTCAGCTGGCTTACACCGATGATGCAACAGGGCTCCCGAATCGGGAGTATTTGTTCAACGAGCTGCGAAAAATTACCGATCTGCAGCGGCTCAAAGAGGGTCGCGCTGCAATGATCTGCATTCACGTGGGTCAGTTCGACGATCATGGCTATGTACTGAACCTGGCCCAACAGGACGAAGTGTTGAAACAGCTGGCGACGCGTTTGACAAAGCACCTGCGCGGATCGAATGATGAAAACGCGACGGACTACGAACGTTACTCAGTCGCGGCACGTACGGACTATCGGCAGTTTAGCGTCGTCTTGCCCAGTATCGAAAGCGGCGAAGACGCGGAAGCTGTTGTTTCCCGACTGGTGTCTGATCTCAAACAGCCGGCGACTGTAGGCGCGCGCACCGTGACCGTACGCGCTTGCGGCGGTGTGGCCTTGTTCCCACAGGACGGTATGGACCCGGCCGCACTATTTGAAAATGCGATCGGTGCGATGGAGGACGCACGTAACGACCCGTCGGCAGCATTCAAATTTCATTCGGGAACGGTCAGGCTGCGGACATTGCAAAGAAAAGATCTCGAGCTGGAACTGAAATCAGCTTTGGACCGCAACGAGTACGCTTTGAATTTTCTGCCGATCGTTGAAGCCAATACCGGTACGCCGACAGTCGTTGAAGCGTTACTACGCTGGCCCGAGACTATTCTCGGCACACAACCGACCCGAAAAATCGTCCGGGTTGCGGAGCGCACCGGGCTCATTCTGCCGATCGGCCAGTGGGTTCTTAAGCATGCCTGTGTACAATTGCAGGCCTGGCACAATGCGGGACACACAAACATTCGTGTCGCAATAAACCTGTCGGCGCAGGAGTTGGTCAGTGACGGTGTCGCCGAGCGTATCGCAACGATTTTGGCAAACACCGATACCGATCCGTCTAATGTCGATCTCGAAATCAAAGAACATATGTTATTTCGCGAAGTGCTGACAGACTACGCGACCTGCAAAAAGCTGAAGGCACTTGGCGTCAGAATTGTTGTCGACGATTTCGGTATCGGTTCGTGTTCGCTGGTGCACCTGTCGCAAAGCCCGGTTGATGCGATAAAGATCGATAATACGCTGGTGTCCAATCTGGCAAGTAACGATCGTGACAAGGCAGCCTGCGCGGCGGCAATCGCCATGGCCAGGGAACTCGGCATCGAGGTCGTTGCCGAGGGCGTGGAAACCGAAATTCAGGCACGAATATTGCGCGATCAGGGTTGCCATTATCTACAGGGCTTTTTGTTCAGTACACCAATGACTGACAGTGAGACCATGAACTATCTGAACTCGGTCACTGGGCGCCAAGAAAACGTGGAGAGCCTGCGGTGACTGACTCTTCGACAAAACCCGATTCAGGGCCTGGCCCGGAGTCTATCGACCTTACGCAAACGATCAGGAAGCTGTCGTTGCCGGTCGATACCGCTGATGATGCTCTGGAAGAGCAGGGTGGCACGGCGCTGCTTATATGCCGGGATAGCAACTCGAGAAAATGGGGCCCCAGATGGCTTGGCCAGTCCGGACTGCAGGCGACCGTACCATCTGACCCGGCCAACGCACTGGAAATTGCGAGAAACATGGCACCGGACATCATTGTTGTAGAAGCAGCAATAACCGGCACCGGCGGGGTTCCCGTGTACCAGACACTGCTTGACGCAGCCGATTTGAGCGCTGCCGTTATCGTGCTGTGTGCCAATCCACGCGAATTCAAATCAGCGCTGGAATCGGGAGCATTTGAAGTCGCGCGCAAACCCTACGAATGGCAAATCATTGGCAATCGCGCCAGGCTTGCTCTGCAACTGAAAAACAGACAAATGTCGTTCGATGCCGCCAACGTCGCGTTGAAAGAGGCGCTCGTGCTCGCGAATACAGCCCGTAAACGTCTGCGGAGCCAGGAAAGCTTCGAACCGCTTACGGGGCTGCCTAATAAAGGCAAATTCATGGATCTACTCCGGCGCGGCATGCGGGCGAGCGAGCGCGATGGCACTACTCTGGCGGTATTCGTAATCGGTTTCACGCGTTTCCGGTTGGTCATCGAAGCCATGGGACAGGGGCAAGCTGACCGGATCCTCACCCAGATCGGTCGCAACCTGGGCGATTGCCTGGGCAATGCAGGGGACAGCTTCGAATCGTCGGACACCGGCCTGCGTACAGCTGCAATTGGAATTCTGGACCAGTTTCGATTTGGCCTGATGATGACGCATTCGGGTCGCGACGATTCGCTTACGACTTTCCAGCAACAGCTATTAGAGACATTGTCTCGTCCCATTCAGGTAAACGGGCAAGTCGTGTATTTTTCTGCATGCCTTGGGGTCGCTTTATATCCTCAGGACGCCGACGATGTCGATAGCTTGCTTCAACGTGCCGATAATGCGATGCGGGATGCACAGAGCCGCGGTGGCGGGTTTAAATATTACTGCTCCGCGATGGATAGGGCAGCGGTACGCAAACTGAAAATTGAGCACATGCTGCACGAGGCCCTGGAGAAAGATGAGCTGTCGCTCACCTATCAACCAATTCTGGACGTGGCAACGGGACAACTGCGGGCAGCTGAAGCATTGCTGCGATGGCCGCAACCAGGTGGAAGCCACATTCCGACGGAAGAGTTCGTTGCCGTCGCCGAAGAATCGGGACTGATGATTCGCATGGGTGAGTTTGCGCTCGACCTCGCCTGCCGGCAGTTTGCCGACTGGCGGGATTCCGACATGGCGCTGCCATATTTTTGTGTCAATGTGGCCAAGGTCCAGCTGATGAGCAGCGATTTTTCATTATCGGTACGGCGGATTCTCGCGAAATACGAAATTAATCCTGGCGAACTCGAGCTGGAAATCAGTGAGCGTGGTGTGCTTTCCGGAGACTACGAAGTCATCAAGCATCTTCAAGAGCTCAGGAGTCTCGGCGTCAAATTGTCAATCGATGACTTTGGTACCGGCGATTCAGCGATCGCGTACCTGAAAGATCTGCCCATTGATGTTCTCAAGATTGACCGTTCATACATTGCCGGTCTTGCCGATGATGGCAAAGACGCCGCAATTGCCTCTGCAATGATCGCGCTTGGACAGCGACTCAAGCTGATCGTCGTGGCGGAGGGCATTGAGACCGAAGCGCAGCTAAGCGTTCTTCGGGAGCTGGGATGCGACGCGTACCAGGGCTTTCTCAGCACTAAACCACTGGCACCTGATGCATTCGCAGCGTTTGTCCGGAGGCTTCGCCAAACTTAACAATAAGCCCCGTTTTAACCGGGCCGTTATTTGAACCGCGTCACACTTTTGCGGCAGTCGTGCGGAATCTGATCGACGCCTAATCCACGCCAATAGCGCCTAATACATCCCTGACTTAGAGGGAGAGCGGGCATGTACAGGAATGCGTGGATGGGCGGACTCTAGCTATGTTGGCAAGAATAAAGAATGCGAGGCGTGCCGACCTATCATTGAGTATCGCACTATTTCTGGGCTTTATCGCGAGTCCGCCAGCGATCAGCGCAGATAACACGGATCATCCAATGCGTTTCGAGCACCTGACGCTCGACAACGGACTTTCACAAAGTAACGTGCTCACGGTCCTCCAGGACTCCGACGGCAGGATGTGGTTTGGCACGGAGAATGGCCTCAACAGCTACGATGGTTATGAATTCAACCACTACAAACGTGAGCGCGGCAACGTAAACGCCCTGGCCAACGATTTCATTTTCGACATCGCGGAAGGCAATGATGGCAGTCTTTGGGTTGCGACAAATGGCGGCGGACTGGCAAAGCTGAATCGCGAAACCGGGCGAGTCAGAACTTTCAGACACGACGCCGTGGCCGACAACAGTATTTCCGGCAACGTCATCCGCCGGCTGCTTGTCGATGAAGCCGGGATCATCTGGATAGGCACGCGCGACGCTGGCCTCGACCGATTTGATCCGACGACTGAAACGTTCACTCATTTCAATATTGGCGCGAACGGCGCTCCGGGCACTATATATGCGCTCCATCAGGACGCAGTCGGGTCGCTCTGGGTAGGCGGTGATCACGGTCTGACCAGGTTGGATACGAAGACCAACATGTTCGAGACATACACGCCGGACGAAGCTGATGAAACATCAATCAGCCCGCACAGTGTGCGCGCGGTTGCAGAAGACTCGGATGGTCAACTGTGGATCGGAACTTACGGCGGCGGACTGAGTCGGCTGAATCGCGCCGACAGCTCGTTTGAACACTTCATTCACGACGCAGATGACCCGAAGACCATCTCGGGGAATCGAGTGTCGAGTATTTTCGAGGACAGCGATGGCCGGCTTTGGGTTGGCACGACGGCGGGCCTGAATCTCGTCGACCGGTCCTCTGGAAGAGCGGTACGTTACACGGCGGACAGCACAGACACGTCGAGTCTGGGAGACAACGATATTTCGTCCATCTACCAGGACCGCAGTGGCCTGATGTGGATCGGAACGAAGTCGCATGGCCTCAACAAGTGGAATCCGCGAACCTGGGGCTATGGCTTCAAGCCGGCGAAGGAAATTTCGGCGGATGGCGTGAGTCAGCCGAACGTCATGGGATTTGTTGACGACGGCGCCGGAACGCTCTGGGTTGCAACATTCGGTGACGGACTGAACGCTGTTAACCGCGGCAGTGGTGAGATTACGAAATATCGAGCGGACGCCGATGGCGACCATCAGATCGCCGGCGATCGGGTTATGAGCCTGATGCGCGGCCGCGATGGTGACATTTGGGTCGGCACGATGATGAACGGCATCACGCGCCTTAGCTTGGGCACGGGCGAATCCACGAACTATCGGCATGATGCTCAGAATCCAAATAGCCTCGGTGCCAACGGCATCATGACGATGTATGAAGACCGGGCCGGGCTCGTTTGGGTGGGCACATTCGGCGGCGGCATCAGCCGCTACAACCCGAAGACTGACGACTTTGAAAACTTTTCCTCAAATCCTGAGGACCTCTATTCGGTAAGCAGCAATCGAATTACCAGTTTTGCCGAAGACGCCAGCGGCAAAATGTGGGTGGGTACGGACGCCGGCGGCTTGAATTTGTTCGACCGCAAAACGAAGCGTTTCCATCACTTCCGCCACGACCCGGACGACCCGAAGACGCTGGCGGCCGATACGGTATATGCAGTCAATGTCGATAGCGATGGCAATGTCTGGGTGGGAACGCAGGGCGGTGGTCTCGACCGCGTCGTCGGCGACATCGACGACCCAAACTCGATTACATTCGCGAATACGTCACATAAGGACGGGCTGGCGAATGACGTTATCTATGGCGTGCAGTTCGACGATGCCGGCTGGATCTGGATGAGCAC
>CAMYMP010000721.1 GCA_947259435.1 uncultured Woeseiaceae bacterium | reverse complement strand
GCGAAGCGAATCAGGACGCACAAAGTGCGCCCCGCAGGGGTGAGGATCGCCCCAAGGCGATCCGAATCAGTCGAACTGCCGACACGCGGATTTTCAGAAGCAAGAATTAGCAACATACGGAGACCCAAGAGCACTTAAGGTAACGTAATTGGGTGAATTCGCTCGTTGATAAGTGATGCTGGGTTACCTTGAGTGATATTGGATTGGGCACCGAGGTGGCACAAGATATTCGGTGTATCCATGTCCGGTCCCGAACCGCACCATGGCTGCCGTTCCCGGCGCGTTGCGCATTCATTAAAACCCGCATTGCGTAGTCCTTGATAAATGCGACCGGATCCATACCATCACCGCACAAACACGAATACTTGCCCGGCAGGCGCCTCGACACATGGCCAAGAAGAAGAATCAACCCGTGGAAGTCCGAATCGAGGTCGATGGCCTCGACGTTACCGCCGCGCCAAACAAGCACAGCGCCGGATTCGACCGCTTACTCGAGCAACGGGGTGCCGAATCACTCGTATTTATCCCGCTGACGAGACTGGGTAAAAAGGGGCGACGACTGTTCGGCAACCAGGCTGCCATTGCCCGCAAGAAGGCAAAGTTGCCGGCGGATGACTGGTACGACGGCGAACTACGGAGTCTCGATGACGACAATGTGGTACCTGGCGTTCTCGCATTCGATATTCGACGCCGCACCGCCCGCGAGATTGCCGGGGCGGTAGGCGCGAATCAATTCATATGGGGTACGTCCGGCGCGCCGGTCGAACCGCACGATGTCAAGATATTCGAGGACGACGCCGGCCATTCCTGGAAGTCATCGCGGGCCCGCGCATTTGCCGGACTGTCGGATATGGCGGTCGCGGCCCGACATATTGCGGTCCTGCCGACGGCGGTCGAGGAGTCGCAAACGACAATGGAGAAGTTCTGGCAGCTTGTGGCCGTCGTCCTTGGTGCCGCGATCGCTGGAGGCGCGGTGAAAGCCATCCTTTTGGCGCTGCTCGGCTCGGATGAATCGACGTCATGGCTGGCGTCGATGATAAATGTCGTGTTTTACCCGTTCGTCATCCCGGCAGTTCTCGTGGGCGTCTACCTGCGAGTGCTATTGGAAAGAGGCGAGGCGCAGGCACGCGATTTTACGGCCGCGGAAGCGGGGGAAAACTGGTTCAAAGTGGCGCCCCACCTGCTTGCCCTGTGGGCTCTGTGCTGGATGGCAGTTGTGCTGCTCACCTGGCTGCAGTCCGTTCCCAGTGCCGATCTTGGCTTTCTCGGCCGCACCAGCGGCGTGACGACGTCGTTTATCATCTGCGTGTGGATGTTGCTGCCCATCGCCCATTCTCACGACGTCGAGACGCTATTCAAGTCTGCGTTCGAATCGGGGATTACTGCGGCGGTGTCTATTTTCACGATTAAGCTTTCGCTGTACCTGACTAACATGGTCACTGACGCGTTGCTTGGTGTCCTCACGAGTCTGTTGCCGTTCGAATTTCCCGAATGGCTACAGGAGCTCATTAGCTCGATCATTAATTTCGGCGCAGAGGTATTTTTTGTGGCTGTTCTGCTCGGTTACGCCTGGTCACGAACGCGGCAGCAGTTTATGCGCTTGTGAGATCGCTCGGGGCTTCGTCAATCGACGTGCCGGCACGCGGATTTTCAGAGCGCCCGGTGAAGATCGGCAGTGTCCGGAAACCCGGGTCATGTCACTTTTCGCTAAGGCGATGTGGGTTTCTGGAACACCAGGAAATGTTGCTGCGGAAGAAACGATTCCGTTCTCAGCCACCTGAAACCCACCGCAGTGATTTCTTTGCGTGCCTGCGCCTCCGACATGTTGTGGAGCTTGCCGGAGAATCGTGAATTAGCTTCGGCGCGGTCCTCGACCACGATGAAATGGCCGCCGGGCCTTAGCGCCTTGTACATTGCCTCGCCCATTTCGCGCGGGTGCGAAAACTCGTGATAAGAGTCGACGATGAAGATAAGGTCAGCGCTCTGCTCGCCCAACCCGGGATCGTCGACGCGACCGAGCAATGTCTCGATATTGTCGACGCCGCGCTCGCGTTTACGGCGCTCGATTTCGTCGAGCATTTCCTGCTGAATATCGACAGCGTACACAACACCGTTAGGGACGCGCTCAGCGACACGAAAGCTGAAGTAGCCCGTACCGGCGCCGATGTCCGCGACGGCATCGTCTGCTTCGACCGGCAGCGCTTCGACAAGCAGATCGGTACGCTCGTCTCGCTCGCGGCCTGGTCGATCGAGCCGGCCCATCCTGCGATGGCTCATGACGTTTGCGATCTCGCGACCCATGTAGAATTTGCCGATACCGTTGCCGGAAGGCGCTCGCGTCTCGTAGACCGGTGTAAGATCACTGCCGCGCGCACCTGTCACTGCGATCATGACAGTCAATGCGAGCACGGCAAGCACAACATTTCGTGCGGCTCTTGTTAGTGACATTGCAACCTCTCGGATCCCGGATTCCAGACTTCTCTGACCTGCTAAACCACCAGATGTGCCAAAAAATTGCCAAGTCGCACGGCATGACAGTGGCTCACCGAGGCCTGATTTTGGCTCAGATGTTGGTTCTTTTCTCCTGGCTTTGCGTTAAAGCGTTTTCAAATCACGGTGAAGCGTTCATTCCTATCCAACCTCTGGCACGCGGATTCAGTAGACTTTCTGATTCAGAATCTGTTTTGATGTGATACCTCGCACATGCACTAATAACAATGACTGCAAGATTCCTGCTGCTGTCCATATCAACCCTGCTCGCATCGGCCGTTCACGCCGACCAGACCGAGTTCTGCCTCAACGGCGAGTTCAATCTCGGCGCCCGGTACCAGGGCAGCGAACCGGGTGTTGATGAGTTCGTACCCACTCGCTGGTGCGTTATCACAGACGACGAGTCGGGGCGGGCGCGGTTTTTCGGCAGTGGCAAGTCCAACCCGGACATGTATGGCAGCTGGACAGTCGCGGCGCTGCCGCCAGACCTCGTGCGCATCGTTAATGCGGAAGATCCGCCGGACATTGAGTTTCCGGGTGCAGATGCTCACAGTGAAGCACGACTCATTCGCCGGATAGATCCGCGCCGCTTTGTCGAGGAGCACTCGAACTCCCCTGTCGCCGGCGTGCGTGCCCAAATCGAAGACGGACGACTTCGTAGCCTGGTCATGTCAGCAGACCTGCCACTGCGAGGCCGCGTACCGGTAACGTGGCGCTGGGACTGGTCCGATGACACGCATCCGGGGCTGACCGTAAAAGTGGATGGAGCGGTGTTTTTTCGTGCGACGGGCAACTGGCGTCAGATCGAGGACAAAGACGCAGACGAACTGTGGACAGCAACGGCGGGCGCGGATCCGGTTCAGGTTCCCGGCGAAAACTGGCCGTCACGAGTCGATATGAACCGCATCGATGTCGCGGAAGGCGTTTACCTGGTTCGTGGCGTGCGAACCGGCTTCCAGCATCTGGTCGTCGATACGAGCGAAGGCCTGGTCGTCGCGGATGCCCCTGCAGGTTGGGTCGAGATGCACCAGGTGCCCCCGACGGACCTCGTGCCGGGCCTGGGGATCAGCGGGCTGTCCGAGCGGTTCATCGATTTTCTTCGCCAGGAGTTTCCGGGCCGACCCGTCCATGCTGTGGCACTGACACATGCGCACGACGACCACTCGGGTGGCGCCAGGGCTTTCGCAGCAACGGGCGCGAAGATCTACGCGCCCGCAGAGACAACCGACTTTTTGGAACGGGCCTTGAACAGAAAGTCGATGCCCGGCGACCGATTCAGTGCGGCCGACCACAAACTGGATGTTATTCCTGTAACGGGCAAGCTTGTGCTCGGCGACGAACCTGACAGAGTTCAGCTCGTGTCGATCGGCTCAAGTCCGCACGGTTCGGCAGCATTGGGTGTGCACGCGCTCGACAGCGGCTATTTCTTCGTGTCGGATTTGCACGTTCCGAATTCGGAGGACGGCGTTCCGCGTGCCGACCGCCTGGTGACGGAATGCTGGTTTGCGGGCTGGGCAATCAGCAATCTGCCATCGGACACGGTTGTGCTCAACTCCCACAGCACCGTCGAGACGCCAGTCGCGCGTCTGGTGAAATACCTCGGAAGCGAGGCTTGCGCAGGGCTTCGCAACTGATACGAAGCGTTCCGCGTCGGCGGCCTGTGTTAGTGCCAGCGCTGACGACAGGTATGCAAGGCTTGCAATGACGAACGAGCTTGCTCGATACATGGCAGTGTTCCTCGACTTGATGAGTCTGTGGCGCTTAGCCTCAGGATGCGCCGAGCGCCCAAAACGTTAGAGCCTCGTCGTGTCGCGCGACAGGACGTCACCTGTTCTATTTGCTTAACTCTTCGCGGACCAGGTCAGCCAGTTGCTGCCGGCCAAAGCTGGGCAACGGCCGGCCATTGACAAAATATTCCGGCGTCGCGCTGACTCTCAGGGTTATTGAGTCTTTCTTGTCCTTTTCGATGCGCAGCAGTACGTCCATAGCATTCATGTCGGCCATCAGCTGCTCCATGTTCAAACCCACATCCGCGATGGCCGGACCGATTCTGTCGGGTTGAACAGTATGATGCTCTGTCCACTGACGTTGCGATGACAGCAAAGCTTCCAGAGTCTGCCAATACTTATCCTGTTTTCGGCTCGCTTCCAGAATTCTGACCGCGTAGTCAGCGCCAGTATGAAATGCGACATGGCGAATCGAAAGACGAATCTCGCCCGGCACCTCAGCCACCCACTGTTTGACCATTGGATAAAACAGCGCACAAGTTTCGCACGCCGGATCGAGAAACTCCACGACGTGCACCTTGGCACCCGGGTCGCCAAGCGTTGGCGAATGATCGCTCGCGAGGGCTGCCTGGCGCGCTTCGGCGTCAGCCTGCATAGACTCGGCGCTGTCACTTTCGTACAAGAAAGTCGCTGCCCCGAGAGCAAGCACCAGAACCGCGATGGCAACAGCAACGAGAGCTGATCGACTGATGCGGTTCTCGGCGTTCACTTGCGGCGGCCTTCGGACGACGTGGGGCGAGTCAGGATAAACACAGCCGCAGCACTCAGGACCGCCAACAGCCAGAAAAATCTGATTCCAAAATCCATTCTGGCAGTTCATCACACGAGGACCGGCACCGGCAAGTCCACAGGATTGCCGGGGCGTTCGGAACCTCCACCGGCACGCGGATTTTCAAGGTGCTAATTGATTGACTCTGTGCTTATTAATTAACCCGTTACCGGCGCCCGGTGCCACGAGGCGTTCGCCGGGTTATGATTCCGTTACGCCTAGCTCGGAACAATAACAATGACAATCAACTGGGTTCTCGCGGAAAGCTCGCGCATGCGCTACGCAGCCGGCTCGACCATGTATTTTGCGCAGGGTATTCCCTACGGCCTGATGAACATTGCTGTGCCCGCCTGGCTAGCGAGTCAGGGGGTTGGGGCCGGCCAAATTGCATCCTTCCTTGCTGTCATCATCCTGCCGTGGGCATTCAAACTGTTATCCGGGCCGCTAATGGACCGTTACCAGTTCTTGGCAATGGGCAGGCGGCGACCCTGGGTACTGGGCGCGCAGCTCGGTATGACGCTGTCGTTTTTCGGCCTTATTCTCGTCGAAAACCCCGTCGAACAGGTTGGCTTGCTGATGATTCTCGGCCTCCTTATTAATGTGTTCGCAGCGACGCAGGATGTGGCAGTGGACGGCATGTCGATTGACGTCACGCCCGTCAATGAACAGGGTCGCCTGAACGGTTTCATGGTATTCGGCAAGGCCGTCGGCTGGGGTATCACGTCCGCGGTGACGGGCACTATGCTGGTCGAATTCGGCCTGGGCGTCACGGCGATCGCCGCCGCGGCCGTCCAGGCCGTTATATTGCTCGGCTTTATGCTGACGGTGGAGCGTCGTGGCGAGCGCCGCTTGCCGTGGAGTTCCGGTGATGCGATGTCCGAGCGGCGTGCTGCCAGTTCGTTCGCGGGTCTGATGAAAGGCCTGAACGCGGTGCTGTGGACCCGCGTCAGCCTGATCCTGATGGCGATCATGATCTTCGACGGTTTCATTGGCGGATACGGTCACGCCCTGATGCCCATCGCAGCGATCAACCTGTTTGGTTTTACGACGCCGGAGTGGTCCCAACTCGTTGCCGTCATGGGGCTGGCTGGTGCCGCAACGGCCCTGGTGCTGGGCCCGATGATCGATCGCTTCGGCGCCAAGCCAATGTTGATATTGACCATCTCGCTCGTTGCTATTCACGCCTTCCTTCTTGCCGAGACGCAATACCTGTGGGAGAACACGACCTACGTCAAAGTGATGCTGGCCGCCTGGGTGTTGCTCGGTCCGGTGACGATGGTGTGCATGATCGCGCTGGCAATGACGATCTGCTCCGGCACGACATCGGCCACGCAATTTGCCATTTACATGTCGCTGGCTAATCTTGGCTCGTCTGCCGGATCGAAGACCTACGGCGTGATCGCCGAGCAGACGTCTTACGTCGAAGCCTACCTGCTGCTCGCTGCCATCACCGCAGCGATGATCGCGATTATTTTTTTCCATCGGCATAGGCCGGAACACTCGAAACGGCTCAAGCACGCGCCGAGCTACACCGTGGGCATGGGCACTACTGGGGCCGGCATGTACTTTTCAGGTGCGATGCGTTGTCCCAAGTGCCGGTCTGATATGCAGCAGATCATGATCGACGGTACGGAGGTCGATCGTTGTTCGACCTGTCACGGCCTATGGTTTGACGACGGTGAGCTCAGCAAGCTCGGCAATAAGGAGGCGGCTGCCGCGCTCGACATTGGCGACATTAAAACCGGCAAGAAACAGAACAAGATCGAGTATTATCGATGTCCACGCTGTGCCGGCCCGATGAAACGATTGGTCGATCCCGCGCAAACGCATATCTGGTTTGAACAATGCGATTCCTGCCGGGGTTCGTTTTTCGATGCCGGTGAGCTGACCGACCTGGCGACTGTATCGGTATCGGACTTCTTCAAGCGCTTTGTGACGCTCGAGCGCAGCTGACTGTCCTGACCCTGC
>CAMYMP010000720.1 GCA_947259435.1 uncultured Woeseiaceae bacterium | reverse complement strand
CGAGAAAGAAATGAGCGGCGAAAGTTGCGACGGCCCATGTAACGAGAACCCCTACCGTGACCAGGTTGCGGACGACGTCGCCGTGACCACGTATCTCGGTTAGTTTAAGCGTCATGCTGCCTTCATACAGGATGACGGCAACAGCCAGTGATACGAAAGGCTCGAGTAGCTTACCGAACACTTCGTCGGGATTGAGCCAGCCGAGCGCCGGACCCAGGACGATTCCAACGAGCAGTAACAACAGAATGGAAGGTAATTTGATTCGCCAGGCAAGCCATTGGCAGGCAAATCCGGCAACGAGCACGCCGCTCAATATAAGAAGGTCATTGCCGTGCATAGTCATCTGGCCATCAGGATATTTGGCTCTTAGTGTAATCAAAAATGAAGAGAGCCATCCCAAAAGGATGGCTCTCTGTCATCTATAACTACTGTTTTTTAGTGAAATCTGCTCTTGGCTGCGGTCTTCGCGATGGCCAGCCGCTGCCACGCCTCTTTGAGGCCTTTCTTGATATCGTCGATCGCATCGTCGCCGGAATCTTTCAGAGCTTCGAGCTTCTCGCCGACTTCACTACGCTTCTCATCGAGAGTGTCGAGATAGCGATCGAATTTAATCTGTTTTTCCGCGCTGGATTCTTCTGCTTGTGCTTTGAGTTTATCGAGTTCTGCTCGAAGCTGCTCGAGCTCTGCGCGAATTTTCTGCTGCTGTAATTCTCCTGTATTCATTGTTCTCCTCTTCGAAAAATCTTGGATAAAAACTTTCGCCAGTTATCAGCGTAAGTATCAGGCCGCTTTGCTCTTTTCGGCGTTATTGAGATTTGCGGCCGCAAATTTCCAGTTGATCAGATTGTCGAGAAACGATCTGATATAGCGCTTGCGCTCGTTCTTGTAATCGAGATAGTAAGCATGTTCCCAGACATCAAGCGTCAGCAATGGCGTCATCCTGGTGCCGACCGGTGAGTCGGCGTTGCCGGTGGTCAAAATACGCAAATTAGTTCCATCCTGGACCAACCACGTCCAGCCGCTTCCAAACAGCGACAACGCGGCGTTGCCGAACCGGCGTTTGAATCCTTCAAGATCACCGAATTCGCTCTGGATCATTTCCTTTATTCGCCCGTCGGGCTTCGCCGCGCCCGTTGGCGACATGCTCTCCCAGAGAAATGCGTGGTTCCATGCCTGCAATGCATTTTGCAATATGTCGACATCGGCTTTTTTGCGCGCCAGTGCGATGATTTCTTCAATTGACAATTCTTGATACGGCGTTTTGTCAATCAGCTCGTTGAGCTTATTGACGTAGCCGCGATGATGTTTGCCGTAGTGAAACGAAAGCGTTTCCGCAGATACGTGCGGCTCAAGCGCATTTCGCTCGTAGGGTAACTTAGGTTGATTAATAGTCATTGCTAACCTCCTTGTGTAGCAATAACTATATCACAATGGTTGCGAGATCGCAATGATTGCGATCATAGCAAATATATGAAGGTTCTTAAACTCTTATTGTTGCCTGCGAAATTCGGACATTCAACCAGGCTCCGACTCGGCGCCCGCCGAACTCCTCAACAGGCCGCGAAAAGCTCTCCGGGCGTCGCACTTACCCTGAACAACATCATAGACCTCGGCAGCAATCGGCATCGCCACCCCGTACTCGTCGGCAAGCGCCATCACAGTCGGCGCGCTCTTGACCCCTTCAGCAACCATATACATCCCGTCGATAATCTCTTTTATCGACTTGCCTTTGCCCAACTCGAAGCCCACGGTGCGATTTCGGCTCTGGGCGCTCGTGCAGGTCGCGACGAGGTCGCCCATGCCAGTCAAACCTGCAAATGTCTGCGGCTCTCCTCCCATTGCAACGCCAAGCCGAGTGATTTCCGCGAGCCCCCGTGTGATGACGCCTGACCGGGTGTTCTCGCCGGCGCCCTGACCGTCCCCCATACCGGCCGCGATCGCGATGATGTTTTTCAGGACGCCGCCCAGCTCGCAGCCAATCACGTCATGATTGGTATAGACGCGAAACAGCCCGCTGTGGAATACCTTCTGCAGCTCCTTGACGATTGTCTCGTCGGCCATTGCAATCACACTTGCCGCCGCGTAGCCGGCCATGATTTCGCGGGCCAGATTGGGCCCGGTCAAAACGCCGGCGGGATGCCCTGGCAGCACGTCCTCGACAACTTCAGTCATGCGCATGTGAGAATCGGGCTCCAGCCCCTTGGACAGGCTGACCACCGGAACCCAGGGGCGAATACACCCCTTGATCTGTTCCAATACGTTACGGAACTGGTGCGATGGAATGCCCATCACGATGACGTCGGCCCCGGCGACCGCCTGTTCGATGTCGGCTGTTGCAACGAGGCTCTGAGGAAGCTTCGCATCAGGCAGGTATTTCTCGTTCGTGTGCTGCTTGTTGATCTCCTCGACAGTGGCCGAATTACGCGCCCAAAGCATCACGGAAGTATTTCGCGTGATCAAAGCACCCACGGTCGTGCCCCAGGATCCGCCCCCCAACAGTCCGATTTTAAGATTCACAGATTTGCTCCCTACGCCGCAGCGTCCTCATTCATGAATGCTTTGACGTGCGGCTCGGCTTCGCCAAGGACGCGCCGTATCGACGGGCGCGAGGCCAGGCGATCCCAGTAAGCGCTGATGTTCTCATAGTCATTAAACGGTGCAGCCCGCTGCGCATAAAACAGTGCAGGTGTCGCGGCGCAGTCCGACATACTGAATTCATCACCGTTCGCGTACGGTTGTTCGCCGAGCTCCTGTTCCATGAATCCGTACATGGTATTGATGCGGAATTTCGACGTATCGATGCGTTCCTGGTCACGCGCAGACTCCGGTTTCATCGACTGGAACAGCAACGTGCTGACCGAGTCATTCAGGTACAGATCGAACATCCGGTCTTTGAAGCGAATCTTACGACGCTGCTCCGCATCGCCGAAAACGAGTTTCGGTTCTGCAATTCCGTCCAGGTATTCGATGATCGTGGTTGACTCGGGAATCAGGTGATCCTCATCGACGATCAGCACGGGGACTTTGCCCATCGGATACACCTCACGGTACTCCGCGCGTGCCTCGGGATCCATGAGCGAGACGATGTGCGGCTCGAAATCGATGCCCTTCTCGTACATGGCGACGAGAACCTTCTGGCAGTAGCTGGAAATCGGGTGGTAGTAAAATTTCATCGTTGCCCTCCTCCGCATTGAGCGCCCATAAGATAACAATAGAAGCAAAACTGCCAGGGTCAAGGAGAAAATATCTCGATTGCTCGGCGAACATTAATTTAGACTGCAGCTTCATCTGCTGTGAACTGCTCCCATCCCTCGCTGGTCAAATACCAATATCCACCAACTACTTTAGTGACTATGGAAACACGGATGCACAAGAGACTTATGAATGGCCTGATAGCTGGTAGCCTGTTGATCAATGCGGCCTGTGCCGCTACGGCGACGCCCGTTGGCGAGACCGCCGGCAAAACTGATTCGAGTGATACGACTATGTCCGATATAGAAACCCAGTCAGGACCAGCCACAGGCGCACTCGCAG
Source organism: uncultured Woeseiaceae bacterium (assembly GCA_947259435.1). Next base: position 4,788 of record CAMYMP010000720.1, on the reverse strand, counting down.
CGTTAGCCGTCCAGACGCTGACTCAGCACCTGTCTGTTCCTGAAGGTGCTGTCGAAATGCTGCGCCTTACCGCCGTCGACTGGCCGGATTCGAGTCTCGGCTGTCCGCAACCGGGCATGAATTATATGCAGGTCATCACGCCGGGCCACTACGCGGTGCTAAAGCACGGTGACCGAATCTACCGGGTGCATATGGCCGGACAGAGCGCGTTTGTGTGCGAGACTGCGGCTCAGGCTACGGACAAGCAGCCGCTCGTACCGCTGCTGAAGTTGCCTCAGGAGCGCCTGATCACTCTCGCCAGGGCCGACCTTGCGCGGCGCCTGAGTGCAGAAACGAATCAGATCACTATGAAAAATATCCGCAAATTCGAATGGCCGGACGCCAGCCTCGGCTGCCCCGAAAAGGGCAAGAACTATGCGTCAGTGGTCACGCCAGGATACGTCCTGACCATGGAATATGGCGGCCGCCAGTATACCTATCATGCGGATCAGCACCGGGTACTGCCGTGCCCGCCGATCGAGACGGAATAAGTTCTCGGGGCATCCTTCCTTAAGAAAAAACCGCCTGCAGCGCAAGGCTGCAGGCGGTTGTCGATTTACGAACAGATATCGTCTTACAGCGTATCTACGCTAATTATCGTAAAGCCTAGATCACCATCATCGTTGCTGTACTCGACAATCCCACGATACTTCGTGGCAGGTCCCAGACCGTTCCAGTCAACTGTGACCGATTCAGTCGTCCCGGGAGAAACGTTGGTAGGCGCCGTGACATTCATATTGCCAAGGTTCGGCCCGACATCCCAGAAGTTGAGCTCGTAAGGCGTCACCGGATTCACGGACGAGAAGTGGATAACGAATACGGCGTAAAAGCCCGGATCCGGATCGACAAGGTCGATCTGTTCCTCTGACGTGGGAGACCCACTGAAGGCCACGAACGGGAAGCCTGCCGAATCCGGGCCCTGGACCTGGAGATCCAGGTCGTCGGAGCCCGTGCCGTCTCCAACGCTCTCGTCGAACAACGAGAATCGCGCCAAACGAGTGCCCGGCGGGACGAACACGAAGTGCAGCGTTGCGTCGCCGGTGGCGACGCTATCCGGCTGTACCTCGGCAGCCTCGAGCCCGCGCGCGGCAGCTGCGAAGTTGCCTTCGAAGCCAATATCAACGTCGTAGCCGACTGAACCCACACTCGGGGCATCCTCGACGGCGACTTCGTCGGGCGCCGCCAGTGCTGTAGGTCGGACCGCAATCGGGCTACGCACCGAATACTCGCCACCGTGCGTCCAGGTCAAAGAACCAAACGACCATTCACCGATGACCGCCGAGCTATTCGTCGTGAAGGTGACCTCGTACGTCGCAGATTCACCGCGTCTCAGCTTGAACGTCGACGGCGAAACTGACACGTCCACGCCCGGAGGCGCGTCCACCGAGACTGTATAGCTCTTTTTGCCGTTGTTATTGGCAACGCTGGTCACGGTACGCGTGATCGTCTGGGTATAGACGAGTTCCGCAATACCGATCGACGGCAGGTTCAGATCGCTCGAATCGATGGAACCGAAGAATGCACAGGTACCCGCGGTAAAGATCTGCGGTTGAGTATCCGCACCACAGGTGAACCTCACGTAGTCGAAGATATCTGCGTCGTATGCCAGACCCGGATCGAATGCGTCACCCGGCACGATGTGGCCTGCGCCGATATCGAACGGGTCGGCCGCCTCCTCACCAAAGGTCTTCTTGAGATCCTGGCGTGCCGTGGTCATTAACGCTGACCGTGCCATCGCCGCGCTCCAGTCTGGATACGCCTCTTTTAGCAGCGCAAACGTTCCCGCGACGTGTGGACTCGACATGGAGGTGCCGCTGATGCTCTGGAAGAACTGACCACCATTCCTCACAACATTCGGAAACAGCGTTTCGCCGGCAAGAATCTGCACACCCGGAGCCGCAACGTCCGGCTTGATGATGTCCGGTGCGCCGCCGTTAGGACCGCGTGATGAGAAACCGGCAATCCGGTTGTCGCGCGGGATAACAATGCTCGGACCAACGGTACCCGTGACTCCAGCCGTATTGCTCAGAAGATCACCGTCGAAGAAGCCGATCATGATGCCCGGAATCGTCGTACCGGGCGCCGACATCGTAATCGGGTCTACCCGCGCAGGCGTCGTGCCGTCGTTATACACGACGATCGCGGTCGCCCCGGCAGCCGCCGCATTGTTGTACTTTGTGCTGAAGGTACACCCACCACGGATTGCCAGCGCAATGTTGCCACTGATAGCCGCGCCATTGGTCAACGGTGCGCAACCGTTGGCCGGTTCGGACGGAACGACCGAAGCACTGATATCGCCGGTATCCGATAGCGAAACGCCACCGACACCTTCCAGGGCTTCATACGTATCAGCAACTGACACTGGCGCCGTCACCAGGAGGCCGGTGCCGAACACCTGGTCGTCCTGTGCAGCGCCTACGGCCGTGATCCACGGCACGCCTGCGGGCGTGCCCGTCGTCTGGGCCCCGGGACCGCCATTGCCTTGGGAGGTGGCCACCCAAACACCGGCCTGTGCCGCAAACAAGAATGCGACATCGTCGGGGCCGTTGAAGTTGGTGGAGGCCCCGCCAACGGAGAAGTTGATCACATCAACGCCATCGGCGACCGCCTGATCGATGCCCGCCATGGAGTCCGACGAAAAGCAACCGCTGTTTGTGATCGGCTCCGAGTCCCAACACACTTTATAGATCGCAATGCGTGCGCGTGGCGCCATGCCGCTTACGGTTCCCATTGGTACTCCGTCAATATCGGCCGGGACGCCGTTATTTCCGCCAGCGGTTGTCGCCGTATGCGTACCGTGTCCATCGCTGTCGCGCGCGGAGTCGAACTCGCCAGTAGCCAGCGTGCGAAATGTTTTGAACGTGTCCCCGAAAGATTCGGCTTTGAGCAATTTGTTGTTGCAGGTAAACGGGGCATCCAGCGGATTGAACGCCGTATTGCCGAATTCGCAACCCGTGCCGGTCCACCCGGTGGGCGGAGCGCCAAACGGAATTTTCGGACCCTTGTTGCCTTTCTTGGGCGTCGGCACGTCTGCCAGAGATGGATGGTCCGGCTGAATACCGCTGTCCAGGACACCTATGATGACGTCTTCACCAACGTAGCCCTTTGACCATGGGTCGCCACCACCCGTTAACTCGAGATAATCCGGTGACGTGTTAGTGGTCAGCTGCATCAGTTCGTCTTCCCAGACCCCAATCACGTCATCGCGCGCCTTGAGTACTTCGATCTGATCGAGGGTCAACTCTGCAGCAAAACCATTGAAAGCAACGTTGTAGTCGTAGATCTTTCGTCCACCGCCAACGGCACTCAGGACCTCGTCGTGCCGGGCATTCAGGTGCCCGGCATATTTCTTGAAGTGCTTGCTGTTGGGATTGACCTTTTTGCCGTGGCCTTATAGCCTCGGATATCGCCTTCGTAGGCAACGATTGGATCCCCGGCCAACTGGACGATATAGCTCTGAACTTTTTGCGCCTTTGCAGCGCTAGCGTCGGCATTTACGGCCAATTCGACCTGGGCCGAGCCTGTGACGGCAAACGTCAGGCAAAAGACAAATGCTGAAAATAATAAAGAACGTTTCATTGTTGTTGTACTCCTGTGAATGACCTTTCCGATGACAACAAGCAGGTGTCAGGCGTGCGATGAACATCCGCTTTCGGAGCAAGGATCGTAGACAAGATTCAGCGTGGTCTACTCTTCGGTTGCTCGTAAGAATCGATTATCGAGCCGTCGTTACCGGATATTTTTGTGTTCGACTAAAGCTCCCCCGGGGCCAATTGATGCGTCGCCAAGAGCGTCTCCGGTCAATTTCTGATATTTTTCTTCGGGACTGGAACCCTAGCGCCTATGCGGGTACAAATCAATCTGTACAAGCCGCAGGAACGAACTCGCGATTTTCCATAATACAAAGTCCACGAAGTCATCGAATCAGGTCGCTGAATGGCAAGCCAAAAAACGTTGACAATGACCATGTCGGGAGTAACGATGCGGGCGAATTTTCGAACTGCTCGCTCGTTTCGTTTCTCCCGCACCGACGATAGAATCGGTCTCCAAGCAGTTTCAGAGGTATTTCGATGACGCGCAAAGTGCTTGCCGCTATAGCAGGCCTTGGGCTCATGTATCAGGCCGCTTTGGCAGACGATGGCTCGCTCGAAGAGCGTATTCGCGTGTGTGCCGGAGAAGCCGATGACACACGGCGGCTAGCCTGCTTTGACCGTGAGGCCGGCACGCTGCCTGAGACGAGCGAAAAAATCAGCGTCGAGGCGGAGCCTGCCCCCGCCGTCATCGCTGAAACAGCACCTCCTCCCGTCGCAGAAAGTGAGTTGACGGACGATTTCGGCATGACGCCGGAGCTTGCTCGTTCGAAGCGCGCAGGGGAAGAGGAAGTCGAGTTGCGCGAAATAAGCGCCACAGTTGTAAGAGTGTCGAAACGGCCCCGTGGCGAATTGGTCGTCACCCTCGACAACGGCCAGACCTGGACTGAGAAAAATGCAGAATACGGACTTCGCGTCAAAGTCGGCGACACGATTGTAATCAAGAAAGGTAGAGTTGGCGGGTATCGCTTGGTCGGGCGCGGCAACCGGGCGAGTCAGGTGCGTCGCATCGAATAAGAGGCGCTTGCCGCCTGAAGAGGTTCATTCGTCGGCCACATAGCCCCATGAGCATGCCTTTCAGTCAAACTCAGGAACGTTCACTCGACACCAGGTGGACGGCGTTCTTTATGTTTCTCCGCCTCGCCAGGCGAGCAGCAGC
>CAMYMP010000719.1 GCA_947259435.1 uncultured Woeseiaceae bacterium | reverse complement strand
TGTATCCGACAGCGGGAGGCGACGCCGAGGAGATCGAGCGCTTCCATTTGATCGGCGCATTGCAGCCGTTGCTCGACGCCGGCCGCATCAAAGTGTATTCAACTGACAGCGTCGCGGGCAGGGCGTGGTTTGCGGGCCATCATTCCGCTGAATATTGTTCGAAACTGCAGAATCGCTTCGATTCTTTTATCTATTCGGAAGTCACGCCGGCAATTCGAAATGACTGCGCCTCGGACGACATTGAAATCATCACGGCCGGTGCCTCGATCGGTGCGTTCAACGCCGTCGCGACGGTATGCCGACACCCTGATGCTTACCGACTTGCCATCGCGATGAGCGGCACTTTCGATCTGTCCAAGTATCTCGAGGGGCGCTTCAACGACGATTTCTATTTTTCATCGCCATTGCATTATCTGCCGCACCTCGAAGGCCCGCAGCTCGAGATGCTGCAGAAGCGGTTCATCCTGCTGCCCAGCGGCGAGGGCGACTACGAAGACATCGGGGAGTCCTGGCGCATGGCGCGGCTGCTTGGCGCGAAAGGCATCCCGAATCGTGTCGACTCCTGGGGACCGCACTATCGTCACGACTGGCAGACCTGGCGCGAGATGCTGCCGAAATACCTCGACGAATTCGCCTGACCCGCGTTATTCGGCGTACATCTCCAGCTCCGCGCCGACGGCATCGGCCATCGCCAGGGTCTCGTCGAGATCCGGATGCCGCAGCATGATGAAGCCGTCCGAAACCAGCGTCTTGAGCCAGTCGCGGCGCAGCGCGCCGGGCGGCAGCAGCGTGTTCCAGACCACGTGCTCGGCCCGTTTGAAGATAGTCGCCACGTTGTAACGGCGTTCGAAGCGCTCTTCGACACGGCCCTGGGTAATCGCCTGGCCCCAGGCCTTGAAGACGTCGAAGTCGCACGCGTATTTCATCTGATCGACCTGGTGCGCGCCCGGAGGGCGCCCACCGATCTCGCCAAAAACGACTTCGCCATCGGCTTTTCGGTACCACTCCATGTGCGTGAAGCCGCTGTCGAATTGCAGGGCCTTGATGACGTCAAAACCCATCTGCACGCCGCCGGCGAGATCCTTTTCATCGACATCCCTTAGCGCGATCACCTGCGGACTGATCCATTCGTTGCTGCGTGCGATCAGCGGCCGCGGCCGGTACCAGGCGATGTTGTAGTAGGCGATTTCGCCATTGATAGTGATCGTGTCGAACGTGTATTCCTCGCCATCGACAAATTCCTCGACGCTGATCCTGGGCACATGGCCCAGGCGCGGCAACACGGCGCGCAGCTCTTCCCTGGTCTCGATGCGGTAGGTATCCGCCGAGCCTGCGCCGTCGATCGGTTTCAGGATGATCGGGAACCCGATCTCTTCGGCCGCGGCCCAGCAACCCGCGACGCTGTCGACCGCGACGTGGCGCGGCGTCCTGATTCCGGCCTTGTCGAGCGCGACTTTCATGGCTTCCTTGTCACGGAACAGCTGCGCATGTTCGACACTGAGTCCGGGCACGCCAAAGTGGTCCCGCAGTTCGGCCGCAAGTATGACGCCGGGCTCCCAGAGACACTCGATACGATCGAGCTGATGGCCCCGCAACCGCTCCTGCAATTCGCCGATGACGCGGCCGCTGTCCCACAGCGAGGACACCTGCACGTATTCGGACAAAGACCGCCGAACGAGGTCCGGCAAACTCCCGACGTGCTGGTCGCCGACGCCGTAGACGTGCGTGCCGCATTCGGCGAGCCCCCGAGTGAATTCGGGCATGTCGGCCGGGTAACCGGGAGAAATCAACAGTACGTTCATCGTGGGGTTCCTGGATAAGACATGTTTGAGCAGGGCATGCGCGTGTCGAAGTAGAATAGCATTCCGGCATGCTTAACAACGGGCCAGAATTGGCGACTAATAACAAACTCAAGATTTGCCTCGCGACGTCCGAACTCGCGCCACTCGCGAAGTCGGGAGGGCTGGCGGACGTCAGTGCCGCGCTATCGGCTTATCTCTATCGTGAAGGCCACGATATTCGTGTGCTGATGCCGCTTTACTCGAGCATCAGACGCGAGGGTCTCGAAATCGAGCCGATTTCGAATCTGCAGAACCTGACCGTCGGGATCGGTCCATGGGACATCGAGTACTCCATCGACCGGGCGACTCTGCCCGGCACCGGTTTGCCGGTTTACCTGCTGCGATGCCCGGTGCTTTATGACCGTCCGACGCTGTATACATCTGCTGCCGACGAGCACCTGAGATTCCTGCTGTTGTCTCGGGCCGCGATCGAGATGTGTCAGCACATGCGCTTTGCGCCGGACATCTTTCACTGTCACGACTGGCAT
>CAMYMP010000718.1 GCA_947259435.1 uncultured Woeseiaceae bacterium | reverse complement strand
CGGCCCTTGAGCTCGGTCAGATTCATGATGTTCTTGCTGAGCTCGAGTTGCTCGGGCGGAATAACCTCGAGACTGCCTTCGTCATCCGGGTAGTCGCCTTGCGGTGACCGGCGACGGCGACGTCGATTGGGGTTGCCTTTACTTTTGGTGCCAGCCTTGTTCGGTCGGCTTTTCGTTTGATTACCCAAGTACCCTCTCACAGATTGGAGTCCAGAAATTCGGCTAGTTGCGACTTGGACATCGCGCCGAGTTTTTGTGCCTGCACGGCACCGTCTTTGAACAACATGAGCGTCGGAATGCTGCGGATGCCGAACTTTTGTGCTGTGTTCGGGCTCTCATCGACGTTCAGTTTCACGACCGACAGTTTGTCGGCGTATTCGCTGGCCGCTTCGTCGAGAAGCGGAGCGATCATTTTGCACGGACCACACCATTCCGCCCAGAAATCGACCAAAGCGGGCTTGTCCGAATTGAGTACGTCAGTTTCAAAGTCACTGTCATTGGTGTGCACGATATTCTCGCTCACCGGCTACTTCCTCCACAGTTTAGTTGTCTGATTGAATGTTGCTTTGCCCGTTTCCGCCAAGGGCGAGTAACGGACACTACAAAATGGATGACGCTGCCCGATAGATCAGGCACTATGTCGCAGTTTTATTGCCGACTAATTCCGGCTTCTCTGATGAATCGATGATTGCGAAACTGGCAGGTGCGACGATTGTCGCGTCGGTATTGGCCCAATTTGAACGCGTCACGAGCCATTTTGCAAGCTTTTAATGCACTTTTTACGGCCCCCAAACCATGACAGATAACCATCTGAGCGACCTCAGATTCGACTCACTTACGCTGCAGGACAGTGTGCGGGCCGGTATTCGCGATGCGGGTTTCGAGTTTTGCACGCCGATCCAGGCCAGCACTTTGCCAATTGCACTGGAGCCCCGTGACGTTGCCGGCCAGGCGCAAACGGGCACAGGCAAGACGGCTGCTTTCCTTGTCGCCACGTTTCAAATAGGCCTGGCTTTCGGCGGCACCGACTACGAGAAGCAAAGGCGCACGATCGAAGACGGAATCGACATCCTGATCGGCACGCCCGGCCGTATCATCGACTACTTCAAACAAGGTGTATTCAAGCTTGATCAGGTTGAGGTCGCTGTTCTGGACGAGGCCGACCGAATGTTTGACCTCGGCTTTATCAAAGACATTCGCTATCTACTGAGAAAGTTGCCGGCGCCCGACAAGCGCTTGAACATGTTGTTCTCGGCGACGCTGTCACAGCGTGTCATGGAACTCGCCTACGAGCACATGAACGAGCCCGAACTCATTCGCATAGAGCCGGATAAGATAACGGCTGACCGCGTCCGTCAGGCGGTCTTCTTCCCGTCCAACGAAGACAAAATGCCGCTACTCGTCGGCCTCATTCGCGAAATGGGTGCCGGGCGCATCATGGTCTTCGTCAACATGAAGCGCGAGGCGGAACGTGTCGAAGGCTATCTCGAGGTTAACGGCATTCATGCCAAAGCGATTTCTGGCGACGTGCCGCAGAAGAAGCGTCTGCGCATGCTGCTGGAGTTTCAGCGCGGCGAACTGCAGGTATTAATCGGCACTGACGTAGCATCACGCGGATTACACGTTCCCGATGTCCAGTACGTCATTAATTACGATCTGCCCCAAGATGCCGAGGACTACGTTCACCGCATTGGCCGCACCGCCCGAGCCGGCGCTGCGGGGGATGCGATCAGCTTCGGGTGTGAGACCTACGCGGTCTCTCTGCCAGACATAGAAGACTACATCGGCCACAAGATCCCGGTCGCGAAATACGATCCGGACATACTGCCGGAGTTGATCAAACCGAAACGGAAGCCACGGCAGTCGTCTGGACCGCGTGGACGGCAGGGCGACAAGCGGCCGCGGCGGCGGAGACCGCCGAGAAAGTTATAACAGGTCGCCGACCCCCTCCACGCCAGCGAACTCGCCGTTTTCGCGCGTTGGTTCGGAAGTGTCCGGGCGGGTGACTGTCACAGGCATGCTGATGCCGTACTCGGCAGCGCTGCGCAGGACCGGCAGCGTATAGCGCATGCCAGAATTTCTGACTTTCCTTGGCATGCCCATAGATGTGCGAGCTGTGGAGACCATCAAAGCAGTCTGAAAAGCCCAGCGTGCTTTCTTTCAGGTGCAGCGTATCGGGATGTGAATTCGTGACGAGCAGGACCTGAACGTCCATTTCGCGGACACGCTCGAGGAACGCCCGCGCCCCCGGCAGGTACTCGATACGATGGTGAACTTCCTGATGCAGCCCGAGCACGTCGAAGCCGAGCCGCTCACTCCAGTGATCGAGGCAGTACCATTCGAGGTCGCCTTGAATCGAAGCATATTTTGCGTATAGCCGTTCGCGCGCAATCTCGTAGTCAAGGCCATTGTGCGTTGCATATCGCTCCGGGACCAGCTGCCTCCAGACGTAGTTGTCGAACGCGAGATCGAGGATCGTGCCATCCATATCGAGCATCAGCGTTTCACACCGATCGAGAGCTGTTTTGGGATCGAATGTCACTGCTTTATACTGCGCGACCTGTCAAAACGTCTGGAAGTCGCATGCACCTCAAGGAACTGGTTGAACCCGTCGTTGGCCTTGCCGTCGAAGCCGGCGAGGCTATTCTCGAAGTCTACGCCACTGATTTCGACGTTCAAAGCAAAGCTGACGAATCACCGTTGACGCAGGCCGATCTTGCCTCGCACCGACGTATCGTTGCAGGTCTCAGGAAACTGACGCCGGATGTTCCAATCATTTCCGAGGAGGATGGCCTGCCGCCGTTTGAAGAGCGCGGACAGTGGCAGCGATATTGGCTGATCGACCCGCTCGACGGCACCAAGGAATTCGTGAATCGAAACGGTGAGTTCACAGTCAACATCGCACTAATCGACGCAAATAGGCCCATATTCGGCGTCGTGCACGTCCCGGTTCAGAACAAGACCTATGTCGGCTGCGAGGGGCACGGCGCTGAGCTGCGCGATGGCGGAATCAACACGCCGATTCGTGTTGCCGGATCGAGCAGCGATCCTGTGCGCATTGTCGGCAGCCGCTCTCACCGAGGCTCGAGCCTCGATGCGTTTCTCGAAAAGGTCGGCGACTCTGAGCTGTTACCTATGGGCAGCTCATTGAAATTCTGCGTCGTGGCAGAAGGCCGTGCAGACATCTATCCGCGCCTCGGGCCAACGTCAGAATGGGATACGGCGGCAGCCCAGGCTGTGGTCGAACAGGCAGGCGGACAGGTGCTCGAACTTGATGGTAACCCATTGTTCTATAACGTAAAAGCTGAGATTCTGAATCCCTGGTTTGTCGTCGTAGGGCCGACCGACAGGGACTGGCTGGCACTGCTTGCAAGCGACGAGTAGCATGGGAAACGATGACTGACAAAGTCGATACTGAGTCCTTCAAGAATCTCGACAGACTGCGTGAACTGCGCGTCAGTCACAGAGATCTCGACTACCTGATTGACCGGTTGCAGCATGACCCGATGGTCGATCAGCTGCGTATCCGGCGCCTGAAAAAACGCAAACTCCTGATCAAGGACATGATCGCTGCCCTCGAGAGCGAGCTGATACCTGAT
>CAMYMP010000717.1 GCA_947259435.1 uncultured Woeseiaceae bacterium | reverse complement strand
TTCCTGCCCAAAGATTTAGCGAAATATTTTGTCCGAATAACAGGTACCCTGGAAAAGTGTGCGCCAGTGAGAAATGCCGTCATGCACGGTCGACCACTCTCGATTGATAATTCGGTGATGAGGACCTACAAGCGACACCGCTTTCCACCCGATATCATCAGTTACGCAGTCTGGCAAGAAGCCTCGGCCTGACGGTAAATAGCCGAATTCTGCCTATCCAAGAAAGCTAATCTGTCAGTACCCTGGCAGAGCTTCGAGGTTTTCTTGCCGCTGCGAGGTCACCGCTGCATCCGGAATCGCCGCGAGACGCTTAAATGCTTCCGCAGCGTTGCCGCCGTCTCCGGTATAGATATCTTTCCTGATTGACAGCGTTTTTCTTCTGTCTGTTAATTGGGTCGAGCATCGGTATTTTGCCGGGCAAAGGGAGAGGTGTAGGCGATCGCTATGAGCAGTGCAATAGATTCCGAAATGCTGACGATGACACTCGATGCCGTGCAGAGATTCGCCGCGGACGCACTCCCCGAGAAGCTGCTCCTGGATCTCGATGCGGACGAGGAATTTCCCGTCAAACTGGTCCGGGATCTGTGCGGCGAGACGATTGGCATCCAGCTGTTGTTCATTCCTGAAGAATACGGCGGCATGGGCGGCGGGGCTTTCGATGTTTACCGGGTTTGTGAAGCGATGGCCCGCGTCGACCTGGGTATCGCCACGGGGGTGCTGGCGACCTTTCTTGGTAGCGATCCCATCCGCGTGGGCGGTACACCCGAGCAGCAGGCACACTGGATGACCCGGCTCGCGGAAGAAGGGCTGCTCATGGCCTATGCCGCCACCGAGCCGCAGGCCGGCAGCGACCTGGGCGCGCTGAAAACCCGGGCGCACCCGGTCGGCGACAACGGCAGCGTGAAAGGCTACAAGATAAGCGGTGCCAAGCAGTGGATCAGCAACGGCGGCTTCGCCGATCTGTATTCTGTGCTTGCCATGGCACCGGGCGGTCCGAGCTGGTTTCTGGTCGAGGCCGGCACGGAAGGCCTGAGTCACGGCAAACCCGAAGACAAGCATGGGATTCGCGACAGCAACACGGCCGCCGTGATCCTCGACAACGTCTACGTTCCGGCCGAGCAGCTGCTGGGCGGTGTCGAGGGACAAGGTCTCGTGCAGGCGCAGCTCGTGTTCGGCTTCACGCGGCTGATGGTCGCGGCTTTCGGGCTCGGCTGCGGTTGGGAGACCATGGATCGGGCCATCGAATATTCCAAAGAGCGTATCCAGGCAGGGTCACCACTTGCCGAAAAGCAGGGTTATACGCACAAGCTGATCGTGCCGCATGTGGTGCGCCTGGAAGGCGGCCGGGCGATGATCGAGGAGACAGCAGCCCGTATCGATTCCGGAGAAGGCAGCCTGAACACGGAGGGCGCTATCGCCAAATATTTCTGCTCTGAGGCCGGGAACGCCGCCGCCGAGGCCGCGATTCAGGCGTTTGGCGGCTACGGCTATACACGCGAGTACATTGTGGAGAAGATCAAGCGCGACGTGCGCATCACGACGATTTACGAGGGCACCTCGGAGATCATGGAGATGACGATCGCGCGCGATCGCTGGCAGCAGCACCTCAAGACGCGCGGTGATTACTACCACGCACAGGGGCGGGAGATGGAACAGCTGCACGCGACGCGGCCGGAAATTGGCGCCGCCACAGCCGCGCTCTGCCTGCATGCGCTGGCGACGCTTCTGGAACGCTGTCGCACGGGCAAGCTCACCCGCAACCAGCACGTACTCATGCGGCTCGGCGAGCTGATCGCGTGGGCCGAGTGCGCGGCCAGTCTCTCGCGCAGGGCAGCGCGCTGCATCGGGAACCAACTGGATGACAAGGCGGAGAAGCGACACGACGCAGACACGGTCAGCGCAATGGCACGCATACTCGCACGTCAGGCGGCCGCGAAGGTCGCTGCCGATGGCTTGTCGCTGGTCATCGGCGCCGAGACCAGTGAACCGGTCGGCCTGACCGAGACTATTAACCTCAGCGCTATACACAAAGCGCAACTGGGACTGATTTCTGACATGAACGCCGTGGCCGACGCGCTATACGGCCGCAAGGAAAAATAAGTCGATGAGAGATACTGCACATCGCGCCGTCGCCGTAGTTGGCGTCAGCGCCATCATGCCGGGCGCAGCGGACGCCAGGACCTTCTGGGAAAACATCAAATCGGGGACCTACTCGATTACCGACGTCGATCCCGAGCGCTGGGACCCGGAGCTTTACTACAGTCCCGACCCGCAGACAGACGACGCGACTTACTCGAAGATCGGCGGCTGGGTGCGCGACTGGGATTGGAAACCGTTCGACTGGAAGCTGCCAGTTCCGCCCAAAGTTGCCAGTGCCATGGACGACGCACAGCGTTGGGGCATTGCCTGCACGCGAAGCTTGCTCGAAGACTATGGCTACCCCGAGCGGCCGCTCGACACCGATCGCACCGCGGTCATCCTCGGTAACGCCATGGCCGGGGAAAAACACTACTTCACGGCGCTGCGCGTGTACTTCCCGGAGTTTGCCCGCGAGCTACAGGAAGCCGAGAGTTTCAAGGAGCTGCCCGACGATGTGCAGGCAGCCATTCTCGCCCAGACACGACAGGGCCTGCGCGAGGTCATCCCGGAGATCACCGAAGACTCAATGCCTGGCGAGCTCGCCAATGTGATGGCAGGCCGCATCGCCAACCTGTTCAACCTGCACGGCCCCAACTACGTCGTGGATGCGGCGTGCGCCTCCGCCATGGCCGCCATGAGCGCTGCGATCGAAGGTCTCGAGGAACACGATTTCGATGCCGTCATTACCGGCGGCATCGACCGCAACATGGGCGCATCCTCGTTCGTGAAGTTCTGCAAGATCGGCGCGCTCTCTGCGACCGGTACCCGACCCTACGCGGACGGCGCCGACGGTTTTGTCATGGGCGAGGGCGCGGCACTGTTCCTGCTCAAACGACTCGAAGACGCCGAGCGCGACGGCGATCATATCTACGCCATCCTGCGGGGCATGGGCGGCTCGAGCGACGGCAAGGGCAAAGGCATTACGGCACCGAACCCGGTTGGACAAAAGCTCGCCGTCCAGCGGGCCTGGGAGCACGCCGGGTTGTCGCCGTCCACGGCGACCTATGTCGAAGGTCATGGCACCTCTACGCGTGTCGGCGACGTCGTCGAAGTGGAGAGCCTCACGGATGTCTTCTCGAGCGCTGGCGCGCAGCCATCGAGCGTTGCGCTGGGATCGGTGAAGTCGAACATTGGCCACCTGAAAGGCGCCGCAGGAGCAGCAGGGGTGTTGAAAACGGTGATGGCACTGCACGACAAGGTGTTACCGCCGAGCATTCACTGTGACACGAAGAATCCGAACATCGACTTCGAGCATTCGCCGTTGTACGTCAACACCGAACTCCGTGATTGGGAGAAACCCGATTGCGGCGTGCGGCGTGCGGGCGTCAGCGCTTTCGGATTCGGCGGTACGAATTTCCACGCCGTGCTCGAAGAGTATATTCCTGGCCGTTTGACGACGGACCGCAAGAAGACTTTCGTGACGCCGGAGACGACGCAAGCTCCGGCCGCTGGCATGGCCGCCGCGGCGAAGGCGCCGCTGGGCGGCGCAGTGGTGCTGGGTGCCGATACCGCCGCCGAGCTCGCCAACCGGCTGCGCCGGTTGCGCGGCGAAGCGGAGGCGAATCGCGTGCTGGGCCACGAAGCCCCTCTGCAGCGCGACCTTGATGCACCCGAGCGTATCGCGATCGACTTCAAGAACCCGAAGGACCTGATTCGCAAGATCGGGCTTGCCGCAAAAGCGTTGGAGCGCGACGAGTCGTCGCTCTGGTCGGCGCTCACGTCGCAGGGTGTGTTCAGAGGGTCTGGTGAGAAAGGCAAGATCGCGTTCCTGTACCCGGGGCAGGGTTCCCAGTACGTCAACATGCTGAGCGAGTTCCGCAACCAGGAACCCGTCGTGCGCGCCGTCTTCGAGCAGGCGGACCGGGTGATGGAATCCCATCTCGACGGCAAAATGCTGTCCGACTTCGTCTTCGTCGACGACGGCGATGCGGCAGAGATAGAGAAGGCGAATGAAGCGCTGAAGCAGACAGAGATCACGCAGCCGGCGATGCTGACGGCGAACTATGCGCTGACCGAGATGCTGGAAGGCTACGGCATCCAGCCCGACATGGTCATGGGTCATAGCCTCGGCGAGTACGCTGCCCTCGTGCAGGCGGGTGTCCTGAGCTTCGCCGATGCGCTCGAAGCTGTCAGCGCGCGCGGTCGCGAAATGGTCAGCGTGGCGTTGGAAGACAACGGCAAGATGGCCGCGGTATTTGCACCGTTGAGCGATGTGCAGCGCGTGCTCGCAAGTGTCGACGGCTATGTCGTGATTGCAAATATCAACAGTAATGAGCAGGCCGTGATCGGCGGCGAGAGTGCCGCAATTGACGAAGCGATCGAACGATTCAGCGCCGAAGACATGCAAGTGGTGCCGTTGCCGGTCAGTCACGCGTTTCATACGAAGATCGTGGCGCCTGCGAGTAAGCCGCTCAAAGAGGTGCTGTCGCGCATGCAGGTGCGTGCACCGGAACTTCCCGTCATCAGTAATGTAACGGGCAGCTTTTATGCGACCGGCGATGGCGCGGCCGAGAACGTTATCGATGCTCTGGGTAAGCAGATCGCCTCGCCGGTGCAGTTCGTGAACGGCCTCGAAACCCTTTACGACGCGGGCGCGAGGGTGTTCGTCGAAGTCGGCCCGAAGAAAGCCCTGAAAGGCTTCGTCGACAGCGTGCTCGGTGATCGCGCGGACGTCGTTTCGCTATTCACCAATCACCCGAAAGTCGGCGAAACCGTCTCATTCAACCAGGCGATGTGCGGCCTGTATGCAGCCGGCCACGGCGTCGGCCGGGCGGAACCGCAGCCCGCGACAGTCGCTGCGCCCGTGCAGGAAGCGCCGCCTGTTGTCGCTCCGGCAACCGCCGCGGCTGCGGCGAGCGCCGCAGAAAGCGAGCTGGCGATACTGTTCGGCGAGTTCATGGAGCGCGGCCGGCAGATCCTCGCTGGCTCGCCGCAGACAGACTCTGGCCGCATCGTCGTTAGCGGTGCGGCGCTGGGCCTGCCGGGTACGGCAAAGGTATTCGATGACGATAACGTGAGCCGGCTGCTGCACGGCGAGCAGTTCATCGATGTCATCCCCTATCGTCTGCGGCAGGCCATGACGGCGAAGCACATCACGCGGCTGGTCAAGCCCGAGCACGGCGAACCGACCATGGTCACAATCGACGACACGAAGGATGTCATCAAACTGGGTGGCAGAGCAGGTGAGTTCGATCTAACCAAAGAGTTCGGCGTCAAGCCCGAACGTGTCGAGGCATTCGACTCGACGACCGCACTGGCCATCGCCGTCGGCCTGGACGCGCTGCGCGATGCAGGCATCCCGCTGACGATGGCGTACAAGACCACGACGACGGGCAGCAAGCTGCCCGATCGCTGGCGGCTGCCCGATGCGCTGCGCGACGAAACGGGTGTGATCTTCGCGTCCGCATTCCCGGGCATGGACGCTTTCAGCGAGCAGCTCGACGGCTACTACACCGAACGCGGGCATCGTGAACAGCTCGAAGGGCTCGAGAGCCTCAGGGACTGGTTCAGCCACCACGGCAACGGCAGCGGCGCCGGCATCGACGAGATCGATCGCCGCATCAGCGAACTGAAGAGCCTGGTCGGCAAGACGGAGTTCCACTTCGACCGGAAGTTCCTGTTCCGCGTGCTGGCGATGGGGCATTCGCAGTTTGCCGAAGAGATCGGCGCGCGCGGGCCGAACACGCAGATCAACGGGGCCTGTGCGAGCGGCACGCAGGCGATGTCAGTCGCCGAAGACTGGATCCGTCAGGGACGCTGCAAGCGCGTCATCGTCGTCTCCGCGGACAACGTGACTTCCGATCATCTGATGGAGTGGATCGGCGCCGGCTTCCTGGCATCGGGCGCCGCGGCGACCGACGACAATCCGAAGGACGCGGCAACGCCGTTCGATCGCCGTCGCCACGGCATGATCGCCGGCATGGGCGCGGCTGCCTTCGTTGTCGAAGGCGAGGCCGCTTTCCGCAATCGGGGCTTGAAGCCAATTGTCGAACTTTTGGGCTCCGTAACGGCTAACAGCGCTTTCCACGGCACGCGACTCGACGTCAATCACATTGCAGGCGTGATGGAAGATCTGGTTTCCAGGGTCGAGAGAAAACACGGTATCTCGCGCGACGAGATGGCGCCCCAAATGATGTTCATGTCGCACGAAACCTACACGCCTGCGCGCGGCGGCAGCGCATCGGCCGAGATCCACGCGTTGCGGTCCGTGTTCGGGGACAAGGCGGATCAGATCGTCATTTCGAACACCAAGGGCTTCACGGGGCACGCGATGGGTGCGGGCGTCGAGGACGTCGTGGCGATCAAGGCGCTGGAGACCGGCGTTGTGCCACCGGTGCCAAACTTCAAGGAGGTCGATCCCGAACTGGGTAACCTGAATCTTTCCACGGGAGGCGCATACCCCGTGCAGTACGCACTGCGGCTCGGTGCCGGCTTCGGCTCACAGCTCGCAATGTCGCTGACGCGGTGGACGCCGTCACCCGACGGCCGGCGGCGTAACCCCGATCAGCTCGGCTTCGACTATCGCATTGCCGACGCAGAGCGCTGGCGGGCCTGGCTCGGCGAGGTCAGCGGCTATGATCAGGCCGACCTCGAAGTGGTGTCCCGCAGGTTGCGCATCAAAGATCAGGGACCGCCGAAGCGGGCCGCGGCTGATGCGCCAGCTGTGACGGCGCAACCGGCGGTTGCGGCGGCGCCAGCTGCACCGGCCGTACACGAAGCGCCGGCGGCTGTGCCGTCAGTACCCGATCCGGTGCCTGCAGCGCCAGTGCCCGAACCGGCGGCGGAGTCCGCGGCGCCGGTGCCCTCCGCTGCCGCGCTGGACGATGTTGAAGAGCAGGTGATCCGGATCGTTGCTGAGAAGACCGACTACCCGCCCGACATGCTGGATCTCGATCTGGACCTCGAGGCTGACCTGGGCGTCGACACGGTCAAGCAGGCCGAAGTGTTTGCGGCCATTCGTGAGCACTACGGTATTCCGCGCGATGAAAA
>CAMYMP010000716.1:1664-2476 GCA_947259435.1 uncultured Woeseiaceae bacterium | reverse complement strand
TTTGCTCTGATTGAACGACCGCTCTGGGAAAAAGACGACATTCCCGCAGTAGGGCGCCAGGGACTACGCAGCCACTAGCGGCACGTTCAATGCGATCAAGGGCTTAGCGGACCTTGCTAACGTACAAAGCGCGCCCCCGCTACCAAACGAAGAATGTGCCCCTTTTGGGGCCCATTTTCGTTTGGAACTGGAGAAGCTTTGAATCTGCGAGGAAGCAGGTCAAGCCGAGGCGCCCCGATGCGAAGCATCGGAAACAATCGCCGAGACTACCTGAGCCGAAGAGCGGCGAAGGCCATCCTGCTCCCGCTACTATTTTGGGCAGTTTACGCGCAGTCCATTGAAAAGGCTCGTTTAACCGCTGCATCGCCGAAGCACTGTACGCGGCTGCCCGCGACACAATAAGAGGGAGAACCTGTCTCCGGCAACTGGTAGTACGATGTACCCTCACAGCCGTACATGATTTATATAATTCGGATACCTTTGTAACTCGACATCAACAAGGAAAAGAACATGATTCGTAGGCCGTTCATTCAATTACATCTTGTGGTCGCTTTGCTGGTCATAACTGCCTGCGAAAAGGCACCGGAGCCTCTGGCAGCGGGCGAAGATCCCGCCGTTGACGTCGCGGCAGAGCTTGAGGTGCTGTATCACGAGTTTGACGAGGAGTTTCTCGCGCTGAACCCAATTTTCGCGACGTTCCGCGGCGATCATCGCTTCAACGACCAGTGGGGTCCGCACGATTTCCTGTCGGACGAGTACGCCGAGGCGATGTACGACCTCAACAAGCGCTATCTCGTTCGCCTGACCGAGAT
>CAMYMP010000716.1:0-1543 GCA_947259435.1 uncultured Woeseiaceae bacterium | reverse complement strand
GTCAGCCAGTTCTTCAGTGTACCGAATTTCCTGGTGATGCTCGGTTCGGGCGCGACAGCGCAACCGTTCGAGACGCCGCAGCACTACGACGACTGGATCAAGCGATCGAGCGCCTTTTCGCAGCACGTTGACCTGTCAATTTCGAAGATGCGCGAAGGTGTCGAGGTCGGCGTCGTGCAGCCGCGCGTACTCATGGAGAAGACGTTACCGCAGCTTTCTGCGCAGGTCGTTGACAGGCCGGAAAAAAGTGCTTTCTATGAGCCTATCAAGCGAATGCCGGAATCGTTCTCGGCTGAGGATCGTGAAAGCATCACTGCAGCGTACGAGGACCACATCATGAACGTGCTCGTGCCGGCTTACTCGAAGTTGCACGACTATATCGGTGACGAGTACATGCAGCACACACGCGCCAAGGTCGGGCAGGTCGACAGCCCGGGCGGCAAGGACTACTACGCGTTCATGGTGCGTGAGACGACGACCACGAACTACACGCCTGAAGAGATCCACGAGATCGGCAAGCGCGAAGCCGAGCGCATTTATGCCGAGATGGAGCGCGTCAGGAACGAGATCGGGTTTGATGGCACGATGCCTGAGTTTTTCGAGCACTTGCGTAGTGATCCACAATACTACTTTACGACTGAAGACAACCTATTGCAGGCTTACGAAGACTTGCGCGATCGTATCGACCCGACGCTGGACAAAGCATTCAACGTCAAGGCCAAGGCTCCATACGTTTTAAAGGCCGTTGAGCCGTTCCGCGCAGAATCGATGGCAGCGGCGCAGTATGTCCCCGGCACGCCGGACGGCTCGCGGCCCGGCATTTTTTACGCGAATACCTATGACCTGCAAGCCAGGCCGAACTGGGTCATGGAGGCGCTCTCGTTGCACGAGGCCAACCCTGGCCATCACTTCCAGATTTCGATTGCTCAAGAAGTCGAGGAACTACCGTCATTCCTTCGCTTTGGAGGCTATACGGACTTCGTGGAAGGTTGGGGTCTGTACGCGGAGTCGTTGGGCAAAGAATTGGGCCTCTACACAGATCCTCTGCAATATTTCGGTTCGTTGTACTTCGACATCTGGCGCGCCAATCGTCTGGTTGTTGACACCGGCATGCATGCCCTGGGCTGGACACGTGAAGATGCAATCGAGTGGATGTCAAGCAACTCGCCGATCACAGAAACTGACGTCGTGGCCGAGGTCGAACGCTACATCGCAATTCCGTCGCAGGCGCTGGCGTACAAGATTGGCCAGCTCAAGATTCGAGAGTTACGCAACAAAGCCGAAGAAGCACTTGGTGACAAGTTTGACGTTCGCGCTTATCACGATTTGCTGTTGACCTCGGGTTCGCTACCGTTGTTTGTGCTCGAGGCGGAGGTCGATCGCTGGATCGCAAAGCAGAGGGGCTAAACGCCGTGCCGATCCGGCGACACCGAGTCGGGCACCTTGTGCTATGCAGCTTTCAGCGGGATGTCCAGTATCGCGATCGGTTCTGGGGACCTTGCTAACGTACAAAGCGCGCCCCCGCTACCAAAATGGAAAGAGC
>CAMYMP010000715.1 GCA_947259435.1 uncultured Woeseiaceae bacterium | reverse complement strand
TTCGCTGCCGCGCGACGCCTTACCAGTCGCGACTGGCTGCCCGCAGCCGACGGCATAATCTGCAGTCCGCGTTCTCGGTACACGGACATGTCCGGGCCCGTCACGTCTTGATCGTCGATGATGTGATAACGACAGGTGAGACCTGCCGGGAACTTGCCTGTGTGCTGCTGGATGCGGGTGTAGAGAAAGTCAGCGTTCTGGCGGTTGCTAGGGCATAGCCGGATCGAACGTGAAGTGCAGGACAATGCCGACGAAAACTATCAGACCGATATAATGATTGTGCAGGAAGGCGGCGAAGCAACCTGCGGGCTGGCGGTCGCGCGCGAGCCACAGGTGATAGGCCATCAGCCAGGCCGCGCCAGCGACGGACAAGAAATACCAGAAGCCGAGTTCGGCGCGCGTACCGATGAAAACCAATGCCACGAGCATCGCGATTTGCATGCCGGCAATTACAAAAAGATCAACTTCGCCGAACAGCAGCGCGGTGGATTTCACGCCAATTTTACGATCATCCTCGCGATCTACCATCGCGTAAAAAGTGTCGTAGATAATTGCCCAGATGACTGCTGCTCCAAAAACCAGCCAGGCGAGCTGCGTCGTTTCACCGGTTTGTGCTGCGAACGCCATTGGAACCGCCCAGCCGAACGCTAATCCCAGCACGAATTGCGGAATCGATACATAGCGTTTGATAAACGGATAGGTGACCGCAAGAACGGCACCAACGAGCGCCAACATGCGTGCCGGCTCATTTAACATTGTCGCCAGACCTATTGCGATCAGCGCAAGCGCGACAAACAGTATCAGCGCCTCGGTGGGAGCTACCGCGCCGGAAGCAATCGGGCGGGCTCGTGTTCGTTCTACATAGGGATCAATTTTGCGGTCGACATAATCGTTCAGCACGCAACCGGCAGAGCGCATGATGAAAACGCCGAGCAGGAATATAACGAACAAGCCAGGATCAGGATGGCCCTCGCCCGCCAGCCACAGCGCCCACAATGTTGGCCACAACAGCAGCCAGATACCAATCGGCTTGTCGACCCGCATCAGCTTGCCGTAGTTGCGAAGCTGCGTTACGAGATTCTGTTTGACTGCTGGGGAAATCACGTTCTTCATTATCGGTGACAGTTTACTTATTTCGGCTGCAAGTGGGGCGTTGGAAATGAGCAGGGTGCCGTCGAATCTATACCTTTCCGTAACGGTCCGCATCGCCGAGCCAGCGGCGCACGATGGCTGCTGCGCAATCAGGCGCGGCGCGAGTGATGCTCTCGGCTGCAATTTGTACTTGCGGCATTAGTTCAGCGTCACGAACCAGATCAGCGATTCGGTAGTCCGGCAGGCCGGTCTGGCGGGTACCGAGCAACTCGCCCGGCCCGCGAAGTTCAAGATCACGTTGCGCGACAATAAAGCCATCGTTCGTGTCACGCAGCACGGCGAGGCGGCTTCGCGCAAGTTGACCCAGAGGCGGCTTGTAGAGCAATACGCAGTGGCTTTGTGTCGTGCCGCGGCCTACCCGACCACGCAGCTGGTGCAGTTGTGACAGACCCATGCGCTCGGCGTTTTCTATGATCATCAGGCTCGCATTGGGCACATCGACGCCCACCTCGATGACGGTTGTAGCAACGAGCAGCTGAATCAGGCCGTCTTTGAAGGCCTGCATGCCGCGTTCTTTCTCGCTTGGACGCATGCGGCCGTGAACGAGCCCGACACGAAGTTCCGGCAGCGCTTCGGTCAGCATTGCGTAGCTGGCTTCTGCCGCCTCAAAGTCGAGCATGTCCGATTCTTCTATGAGCGGACATACCCAGTACGCCTGCTGTCCGGACTGGCAGGCAGTTCGTACGCGGGCAACGATTTCGTCGCGACGTGTCTCCGGCACGGCGATCGTCGACACCGGGTCGCGGCCCGGGGGAAGTTCGTCGATTATCGAGGTATCCAGGTCGGCGTATGCAGCCATCGCGAGCGTGCGCGGAATCGGCGTGGCTGTCATGACGAGTTGATGTGGATAACCATCCTCCGAAACGCCTTTCTCGCGCAGCGCTACGCGCTGGTGGACACCGAAACGGTGCTGCTCATCAATGACGACAAGCGCGAGGTTATGAAACTGTACGCCTTCCTGAAAAAGCGCATGCGTTCCCACGACGAGCTGCGCGCGGCCGTCGGCGATTGCCTCGAGCGCTTCGCGCCGCGGTGCTGCACGCTGACTGCCACTGAGCCAGGCCGGCTCGATGCCCAGCGGACGAAACCAGGCGCTGAAGCTGCGCCAATGCTGTTCGGCCAGTAGTTCGGTCGGCGCCATGATGGCCGCCTGAACGCCACAAGCGATCGCGTTGAGGCAAGCGATTGCGGCAACAACCGTCTTGCCGGATCCCACATCGCCCTGAATGAGCCGCATCATCGGATGCGGCTTGCTCAGGTCTGAAAGTATTTCATTGACGACTCGCTGCTGTGCCACGGTCAGTGTGAACGGCAGGTCCCGTAAAAATTTGTCGACCTCATTTTGTCCGCCGGTCAGTGCAGAGGCGCTTTCGCTTTGAGCAAGCAAACGCAGGCTGCGCAAACTCATGTAGTGGGCAAGCAATTCCTCGAATGCGAGGCGCTGCTGACAGGGATGTCTGCCCTCCAGGATGCGCTTGATATCCGCATCCGGCGGTGGCCGGTGCAAATAGGCAACGGCCTCTGCCAGGGCCGGCAGATCAAGTTGATCGCGAACCTCCGACGGCAGCAGTTCTTCCGGTGGGTGGTTATGCATGATACGAAGGGCCTGATCCGTCAGGTTGCGCAGCCGGCCCTGCTGTACACCCTCCGTTGCCGGGTAGATTGGCGTCAACGTCTCGTTGATCGCCGCGTCCTGCCCTTCGCGCAGGACGCGGTATTCAGGGTGAATCATTTCGAAACCGCCGGGCCCTTTGCGAACCTCACCAAAGCAGATGAGGTTAACGCCCGGCTGAAACTGTGCCTGTTGTTGTCTTGAAAAGTGAAAAAAACGCAGCGTTATCTGTCCACTGCCATCGCCGATGCGCACAAGAAGATTGCGCCGGCCGCGATAGACCGTCTCTGCCAACATCACCTCACCACTGATCAGGCATCGCGCGCCAGCCGCAAGTGCGCCGATTCTTACAAGCTGGGTACGATCCTCGTAGCGCAGCGGCAGCAGGAATAATAAATCCTCGACGCGGAACAGGCCCAGACGCTCGAGTTTTTTCGCCAGCGCCGCACCGACGCCGTTAAGGACAGTCAGCGGCGATGCGAGGTTACAGTGCGATGATGGCATCTGCCTCGACGTCGGCCCCCTTCGGCAAAGAGGCAACACCGACGGCCGCGCGGGCGGGGAATGGCTGTTCGAAGTAGTCTTCCATAACGGCATTGACAGTGGTGAAATTCGCAAGATCTGTCAGAAAGACCGTCAGTTTCACAACCTGATTCAGGTCACCGCCTGCGGCTTGCGCAACCGCTGCAAGATTGTCGAATACCTGACGTGCCCGGGTTTCGAAATCGCCCCCGACAATTTCCATCGTTGCGGGATCGAGAGGAATCTGGCCGGAAAGAAACACCAGGTCACCAACGCGGACGGCTTGTGAGTAGGTGCCGATAGCGGCAGGTGCGTTGTCGCTGTGAATTGCTTGCTTGCTCATTTAGCTTCCAGGATTGTTCTTGTTTAGAAGTCTGAACGGATCAGGCGCAGTCGCGAACTACGCGAATGACATTGGGCATCTTACGAACGCTGCGTAGAATCTGCGCAAGGTGTCTCCGATCCTTGACTTGCAGCAAGAATGACAAAACCGAGCAATCTTCATGGCGGCCGAGTACGCTGACCTGCTCTATGTTGGAGCCGCTATCTGCAATCGTTGCGGCAACTTCTGCAAGCACGCCCGGTTTGTTGTGCGTATCGACGTGAATCTGACTCGAGAATTCCCGATCTATTTCCTTCTCCCAGCTCACGGCTATCCACTTTTCCGGCTGCTTGCGGAAGACGCTTAAATTGCCGCATTTGTTGCGATGAATGACGACGCCGCGTCCGGAGCTCAGATACCCCATTACATCGTCGCCGGGTATCGGGTGGCAACACCGTGCGTAACTGACGACCATGCCTTCCGTGCCGGCGATTACGAGACTGGCGGTGTCGGCATCTGATTCGCCCTGCTCGTTCTCGCCGAGCAGAAATCGTGCGGTTAACGGCGCAAGGCGCTCGCCAAGGCCAATTTGTTCAAACAGTTCCTCGTTGGTGTTGAGACCGAGTTCATCAATCGCGGCTTTCATTCGTACCTTGCCGACTTTACGTAGCGAAGAGTCGAGGTCCTTGAGCGATCGGTCCAGCAGTCTCTTTCCGAGGTCAACGGATTCACTCGACCTCATAGTCTTCATGTGGTTGCGAATCGCGGTCCGTGCTTTAGCCGTGCGCACAAACGCCAGCCAGTTTGGATTGGGCCTTGCGCCACGAGCCGTGACGATTTCGACGGTCTGGCCGTTCTGCAGCAATGTTCTGAGTGGCACCAGGCCGCGGTCGATCTTGGCCGCAACGCAACGATTACCTATGTCCGTGTGGACGGCATAAGCGAAGTCGACTGTTGTCGATCCCTTGGGCATCGGCATGATGTCGCCCTTGGGCGTAAACACATAGATCTTGTCGGGGAACAGATCGACCTTGACGCTTTCGAGAAATTCCTCCGACGTGCCCGAACGCTGCAGCTCGGCAAGGTTGGCCAGCCAGTCGCGCGCTCGTCGCTGCGGCGTCGCGTCGGTTTTTTCCTCTGCTTTGTATTGCCAATGCGACGCAACGCCCGATTCGGCTACACGGTCCATGTGGCGCGTACGTATCTGTACCTCCAGCGGTTGGCCCTTGGGACCGAAAAGAGTCGTGTGCAACGACTGGTAACCATTGATGCGCGGGATAGCAATGTAGTCCTTAAAACGACCCGGCATCGGCTTGTACAGTCCGTGAACAAGCCCCAACACTTTGTAACATTCGTTGACGTCATCGACAATGATGCGAAAACCGTAAACGTCGACGACATCGCTCAGCAGCCGTTTTTTTTCCAGCATCTTTCGGTACACGCTGAACAGATGCTTTTCCCGCCCGATGACTTCAGCATCGACACCTTCGTCGGCCAGGGTCTTTTCGAACTCCTCCGAAATTTTCTTGACCATTTGCCGCTGGCTGCCCTTGCTGCGGCGCAGCGTTTTTTCGAGAACCCTGTAGCGCAGCGGATAGAGATAGCGAAAGCCCAGATCCTCGAGTTCGACTTTGAAGCGATTGATGCCAAGGCGATTGGCTATCGGTGCATAGATGTCGAGAGTTTCTCTGGCGATGCGGGCTTTCTTTTTGGCCGGCATCGCGTCAAGTGTTTGCATGTTGTGCAGCCGGTCCGCAAGTTTGACCAGAATGACGCGAATGTCCTCGATCATCGCGAGCATCATCTTGCGGAAACTTTCGGCCTGTGCTTCCGCGCGGCTCCGGAACTGAATCTGATCCAGTTTGCTGACGCCGTCGACCAGCGCCGCCACCTCGGCGCCGAATTCGGCTTCAATGTCTTTGATCGACGCCTCCGTGTCTTCGACCACGTCGTGCAGAATCGCAGCGGCAATCGCCTGTGCGTCGAGATGCATGTCGGCGAGTTCCTGCGCCACGGCGACGGGATGAGAAATGTAGGGTTCGCCTGACTGACGTTTCTGGCCGTCGTGAGCCGTTGCGCCGAACTCGTAGGCCCGCATGACGGTCTGGATCTGATCTGCGGGCAGATACGACTCCAGCGTTTCGACAAGCCGCCGCATGCCGTTGTCGCGCCGCGAAGCGCCTGGCAATCTGGCTAGCAGTGTTGCGGCATAGTCCATCCCCTGATCATACCCGCGTTAGGCGGAATGTCAGGTGCAATGCAGCGCAGTTTTAGTCGCCGATCGAGATACCGCGCACAGGCAGGACTTCCTCCGCGATGTCCGGCTGCATGAAGTCGTCGGCCGGGGGCGCCTCGATTTCTTCCAGGATGGCCGGTGTGACATGACCCTCGGCGATTTCGCGAAGAGCGATCACAGTCGGCTTGTCGTTCTCGAGTTCGACCATGGCATCAGAGCCGTGTGCCAGCCGGCGGGCACGCTTGGCGGCAACGAGCACCATCTCGAAGATGTTATCGATGTTTTCGAGGCAATCCTCAACGGTAATTCTGGCCATCTCTTTCGTATCCTTGCGGGTCACACCAGACATCGTCTGGAAAAGTGAACGTAGGAAAGACAGTAGAACGCCCAGAGGGCCGGGCGCTACCCCTTATTCCAAAAAGTTATTTAGGAAACGATGCTGGCAACCGCGGCACGAAGCGCCGAATCTCCGGTGCTCTGAGCCTCTCCGCGTCCGGCGAGCACAGACTCGAGATCGGCAACCGCCGTGTCGAGGTCGTCATTGATCACGACGTAATCGAACTCCTCCCAGTGCGACATGTCGCTGAGAGCATCGCGCAGTCGTCGGTCGATCACTCTCCTGCTGTCAGTTCGTCGGTATCGCAAGCGCCGCACGAGCTCCTTGTGCGACGGCGGCAATATGAAAATCGTAACGCTCTCCGGCATTGACGCACGAACCTGCCGTGCGCCCTGCCAGTCGATTTCCAGAATGACGTGATGGCCGTTTGCGAGATGATCCTCAACCTGAGATCGACTCGTGCCGTAATGATTGTCGAAAACCTCAGCAAACTCGAGCAACGCGCCTTCGTGTCTAAGGGCGTCGAACTCGTCCTTGTTTACGAACAGATAGTCGACGCCGTCAGCCTCGTTGCGCCGTTTGGGCCGCGTCGTATAGGAAATAGAAAAGCGCAGTTCCGGATTACGCGTCACGAGCGCTTTGACGAGAGTTGTCTTGCCGGCACCCGAGGGGGCGGCAATGACGAACAGTTTGGCCTCGACGTCGTTCACTACAAGAGCTACTCGACGTTTTGGATCTGTTCGCGCATTTGCTCGATCAGAACCTTCAGCTCCACGGCGGCTTTTGTCGTGGTGGCGTCTCCTGATTTAGACCCTAGCGTGTTCGCCTCGCGATTCAGTTCCTGCATCAGAAAGTCGAGGCGGCGTCCGACCGGCTCAGCGCTTGCCAATACCTGTCGAATCTCGACAAGGTGACTGTCCAGCCTGTCGAGCTCCTCATCAACGTCGAGCTTCTGCGCAATCAGTGCCAGCTCC
>CAMYMP010000714.1 GCA_947259435.1 uncultured Woeseiaceae bacterium | reverse complement strand
GGTCCCGAGCATCGCATCGACTTCGACGAGGAATTCGATGCGTCGATGGAAGATGAGACCGACTGGGCAGCCTATCTTTCCATCGAAGACAAGCTCGCGGCCGAACTCGAGGCAAAGATCCCGAGTGACGCGCGTCCCGACAGCCCTGCGGACCGTTATTTCGCCAACAGCCTGACCTATCCCGGCAATTTCGACGGCAACTGGAATCACTCCTACGAACTGACGGTGCCGGCGCCGCGCGGCGTTGCCGTGTTGCTGCACGGCCTGACGGACTCACCGTATTCGATGCTGGCCACGGCGCAGACTTTGGCGGGCGCGGGCTATAACGTGGTCGCCGCGCGCATGCCGGGCCATGGCTTTGCGGTCGCCGGTCTGATGCAGGCACGTTGGGAAGACTGGACGGCGGCGGTGCGAATCGCGATCCGCCGGGCTATGCAGCGGCCGGGCGCAGAGCAGTCGCTGCTGCTGGTCGGTTACTCGAACGGTGGCCTGCTCGCGGTTGATTACGCACTGCAGTGCGACAACGGCGAAGAACTCCCCTGCCCTGACGGGCTCGTGCTTATGTCGCCCGGCATTGCGATCACCTCGGCCGCTGCCGTGATGAACTGGCACGCCGTCACCTCCTGGCTGCCCTATTTCGAGAAGTTCAAATGGTTGCAGGTGCTGCCCGAGATCGACCCGTTCAAGTTCACGTCGTTTCCGAAGCGTGCCGCCTGGGAAGTGCACAAGATCTCGAATCGCGTGCACGAGCGGCTGGCCGATCCGCCGCAGGCCGCCAGCTTGCCGCCCGTACTGACGTTTCAGTCGGTCGTGGACGATACGGTTGGTGCAACGGCCATCGTCAAGACCTTGTACCAGCGGCTGCCGGCCAACGGCAGCGAGCTCGTGCTCTACGACGTCAATCGCAACAGCACGATGTTGCATCTGATGAAAAAGCAGCCCGAGGACCCGGCGGCGTATTTCGCTTCAATCGCGCCGCTGGACTTCGGCGTCACGATTCTCAGGAACCGGAACGCATCCGGTAATGCCATCGATGCGTATACGCTGCCCGCTGGCCAGACCGAGGCGGTGATCGAGACCACCGGGCTCCGCTGGCCTACCCAGATCTACTCCCTGTCGCACATCGCGATTCCGTTTCGTGCCGATGACAGGTTGTACGGCAACGGTGCGTTCACGAACAACCCCGACGCGGTGCTCGGCGCATTGGCGCCGCGTGGTGAACGCGGCGTGCTGAATTTGACGCCCGATTTTTTCCTGCGCGTGCGCTACAACCCGTTCTACGGGTTTCAGTCAGCGTTCCTGAGTGAGTGGCTGGACACGCTCTAAACCATAGGGGTTACCCTGAAATTGAGCTATGCTTTTCCAAAGCCTTCACTGGCTAAGAACAAAAAGACTAGAGGGGGTAATCAATGAACCGCAGGCATTTTCTTCATTCGGCGGTTGCCGCCGGGGTCGCATCGGCGTTGCCGCTGCGTTTGGCACTGGCGCAACTCACCGAAGTCACGGGCGAAGTCGCGGCCGTGACCGGCACCGGTGCGGACATCGCGATCGAGCAAGCCGCGGTCAAGGAGTTGTCAGACAGTCTGCGCGGCAACCTTCTGCTGCCGGGCAACGTGAATTACGACATCGCAAGACGCGTGCTGAATCGCGGCATCGACCGCCATCCGGCGCTCATCGTGCAGCCGACCGGCGTGGCCGACATTCAGAACGCGGTGAATTTTGCCCGCGAACGCGAACTGCTACTCGCCGTCAAATGTGGCGGTCACAGCTATTCGGGCAAATCGACGTGTGAGGGCGGCATGCAGATCGACTTGTCTACCCTTCGACACGCGCGGGTCGATCCAAAGTCGCGGACGGCGTACGTCGCCGGCGGCAGCCTGCTCGGCGAGCTCGACCGCGAATCCATGGCGCTCGGTCTCGTAACGACCGCGGGCACCGTGTCGCATACGGGCGTCGGTGGCCTGACGCTGGGTGGCGGATTCGGCCGCCTGGGACGGCGCTTCGGCCTCGCGCTCGACAACGTCAAGGGCTTCGATGTCGTCACGGCGGACGGTGCGTTCCGCCATGCGAGCGCGGACCAGAATCCCGACCTTTACTGGGCGCTGCGCGGTGGCGGCGGCAACTTCGGTGTCGTGACCTCGTTCGAGTTCCAGCTGCACCCGATGCAGCGACAGGTCGTGGGCGGTGACATCGTCTTTGCGCCGGAGCGGGCCCGGGACATCATGCGGTTTTACGCAGAGTTCGCGATGAGCGCGCCGGATGACCTCTACTGCGACTTGTTCCTCATGAGAACGATGACCGGCCAGGGGGACGGCGTTGGCCTGACTGTGTGTTACTCCGGGCCCGCAGCAAAAACCGAGCAGGTGCTCGCGCCGATCCGCGCGCTGGGCACGCCGGCGTATGACGGTATTGCGCCGATAGACTACGTCGAACTGCAACGCTCGTGGGACACCACCGACCCGCGCAATGAAGGGCAGTACATGAAAGGCGGTTTCATCAACGCGTTCCCGGTTGAGCTAATGGACAAACTCGTCGACGGCTTCGAAGGCGACCCGGGTCGTACCACGGCGCTGATTTTCCAACATTCCGGCGGTGCGATCGGCCGCGTGCCGGCTGACGCGACGGCCTTTGCGCACCGCAAGTCGCAGGCCAACATGATGGTGTTCGTTGCCTGGCCGCTCGAAAACGAGGCGGCCCCGCACGTCAAGTACATCAAGCAGTACTGGAGCAGCGTGGAGTCGTTCACCGACGGCTGGTACACGAACGAGGCCTCGGATGAGCCGCAGCGCGTGCTCAACGCGAACTACCAGGGCAATTTCAAGCGGCTGCTGAAGGTGAAAAGGCAGTACGACCCGGGCAACCTGTTCCGGCTGAACGCGAATATCGACCCGACGGCCTGAGTGACAGCTCGGCGCCGCTCGATTACTCGGGGCCGCTGAAAAACCGCACGATCTCGACCATCGCCTCGGTGTCGAACTTGCAGTAACGCAGCAGCTGCTCTTCGAGCTCGAGCTTACGCACCATGTCGGTGTCGGGATTAATCGCCTCGATGAAGCCGTCCGACGCCGCCGTGCCTTCGGCAATGCCTTCGAGCTTCGCATAGTTCATATCCGGGTTGATCGTGGGCATGACGGCCTTGATCGACCACGAACCGAGCATGTTCGGATGGTAGTAATTCTGTTTAACTATCGGGTGTAAGTCCTCGAGTCTATTAATAATTTTATGCAGTGGTTCGGCCAGATCCGGGCATAGCCCGATCAAGCCCTCAATCACCTTCTGCTCGTAGTTCGTGTACATCAGCACGGGTCCGTTATTACCGAGACACTCGATCATGCGCTCGGCCAACGCCCGCATCGGCGGCTTGCCGGAGAGGTCCAGGAATGCTTCGTGCCGCAGCTCGCCACCCTGCTCTTCGATATGGCAGGACCACTGCACGGGCAGCGTCTGGTAAGGTCGCGTGCCTGCCCAGAACGGCACGCCAGGCGCGATCGTCTCGAAGTCCAGGTAGTAGCGCGGGTACGGCAAGGCCTCGAGCGTTTGCCGGGCGCCCTCGAGTATCTCGGGCTCGCCTTTGCACGTCACCCGATAAATGCGCCGTTGCGTGGCGGCCGTGATGCTGTGCTCATCGACATCGAGGATGTCGCGGGCCCCGAGTGCCACGTACTCACCGAGTTTCGCCTTGCTCCCTCGCAATCCCGCAATCGGGTACTTGGTATCCGCTGGCCAACAGTACCCCTGAAACTGACAGTCGTAGGGTTTGGTGCAGTGGGCGCCGACGTTGATCTCCGGCATCGGGCCCGTGACGGCCTCGCGCGCTTTGTCGATCAGCTCGCCGACGCGCGGCTCGAGGGTACGGACCTCCTCGGTCAGGTCATTCTCGACGAGCAGCCCGTCGTAGTCGCCACCGCCCGGGTACACGAACTGGTTGTCGATGTGGGCCAGCCAGATGGAGGTGACGTTGATGCCGGCATTGCGCAGGACCCAGTCCTGAATCGCACAGTCGAGCACGTGGACGTCCTTGACCGAGGTGGAGGCCTTGACCTCGATTAGCCGCCAGCCGTCACCGTCGGGAATCAGGACATCGACCCGCACCAAGACGCCCTCGTATTGAAACGTCGCCTCGAAGATCGGCGCGTCGACGCCCTGCTCGATGAGCTGCTGCGTCCGACCAACCATCAGGCTCGTTTTGCGGTTGAACGGGATCTCTACAGAGTCGGCGGTACCGTAGAGTTGTTTAGCCACGTCACCCACCTGATGGCCACCGGCAAATATCGACTCCATCTGTGGCGTGATGACACCGTACTCAGGGTGATGCTTCTCCAGGTACAGCTTCTTCGGGCACTGCCAGGCCGAGATCAGGCGGGATTTAGAGAGGTAGGGTCTCATTGCGGATATCGCCTGGGTCAAAAATATCAGGACATCAGCTCTTCGGCTCGATCTCGAGCTTGAGAGCAATGAGTTCGAGCAGGTCCTTGAGCGAGATGATGCCGACAAGCCGGCCGTTGTCCACCACCATATAGCGAGACCGCGTGTCGGGATGGACAATATCTCTGAGCAATTTGGCCGTGCTCATGTCGGCGGGAATCGTGTTGGCTGCCGAGCAGGGCTGCAGCAGTTCACCCACGGTTCTCTTATCTCGTTCGCTCTGTGGCAGCGTCCTGATGTCGTCGACGCTGATGCAACCCAGCAGCTTCGCGCCGTCGACGACAGGATACATCTTGAAGTGATGCTGATAGACGTAATCGTCCAGCCATTCGTCTATTGATATCGACGGCGGAACCGTCACCGGGTCGCGCCGCATGAATTGCGTGACCGGCTGATCCTTGATCATCTCGCTCACGACGAGCTGCTGGTACGACGCGGCGGCCGCCCCGCGCACGAAAATACCGATCAGGAACCACCACATGCCGCCGATCAGATTGCCACGGATAAAGGCGATGACACCCAGGAGCATTAATGCCAGCCCGAACGCCCGGCCGATCTGGCTGACAATGAAAGTCGCCGATCGCAGGTCACCTTTGCGTTGCCAGAGTGCGGCGCGCAACACCCGGCCGCCATCGAGCGGGAAAGCCGGGACCAGGTTGAATACAGCGACTGTCAGATTGATTAACGCCATCACATCGGCGACACCAACGAACGGCGCCGGCCAGTGTCCGGCGGTCGCGAGCGTGCCAATCATCCAGAATACGTAGGCCAGCACAAAGCTGGAAATGGGGCCTGCGATCGCTATCAGGAACTCGGACTTCGGGCTGGGCGGCTCTTGCTCCAATTCGGCGACCCCGCCGAATATGAATAGCGTGATACCGCGAATGGGCGTGCCGTAGTGTCGTGCCACCAGGGAGTGCGCAAATTCGTGAAAGACGATCGAGAAGAAAACCCCGATTGCGACCGCAATGCCCATCCACGCATACACGATCACCGATAAACCCGGGTACTCCTGCGGAAACAGGCCCGCCCCGAGCGACCAGCTGATCAGCAAGGCCAGCAACAGCCAGCTCAGGTCCAGCTTTACCTCGAAGCCGAAAAGCGTGAACAACCGGAATTGCCGAATGCCCCTCGATTGTCGCTGAGTGCGTGCCATGGCTTGCCTCGCCGGTCTAACGTCCCAGCGTCTCGTCAGGGTCATTGCCGTTACGCGGCGTCGATGCACCGCGCCGCGACTGATGCTCCGATGGCCAGCCTTCGTCGCCGACGAGCGGGACGAAGCGGACCGGTAAGAGGTTTTCCGTGTCGAACTCGTCCTCTGCCACGCGCGTCACCCGGACGAGTTGTTGAAACGTCGCGTAACCGCCGATCGGAATGACCAGGCGCCCACCTATCCTGAGCTGGTGCTTGAGTGTCTCGGGAACCTCGGGGCCTCCGGCTGTAACCACGATGCCATCGAACGGTGCCTGGTCGGGCCAGCCGAGCGTGCCGTCGCCATGCTGCACGTGCACGTTGTCGTAACCGAGGTCCTCGAGAACAGCACGTGCCCTATCGGCGAGTGCCTTGATGCGTTCTATCGTGTAGACCTCGGCCGCTATTTCCCCAAGAACTGCCGCCGCGTAGCCTGAGCCGGTGCCAATCTCGAGCACCTTCTCGCCACCTTCGAGGGCCAGCGCTTCGGCCATATAGGCCACGACATAGGGTTGCGAAATCGTCTGACTTTTGCCGATCGGCAGCGGCGAGTCGTCGTACGCGAATAGTCGTTCTCCTTTCGGCACGAAGCGCTCACGCGGCACCTTGCGCATCGCATCGAGAACGACTCGCGACGTCACACCACGCCGAGCGATCTGGTAATCAACCATCAGTTTGCGCAATTTCGAATAGCCTGCCATCAGCCCACTCCTGATATCAGCCTATGCCACAAGTACCGCGCCGGATATCAGGACATAACGCAGCCAAAACGGTCTGACTTATTCTCCCTCGCACGTTCCAGTTGGAGTCCAGCTTATTTATCGACCGCAAGCCTAAAACGATAGGCTGCGGCCCTATTCGGAGGCGACGGGCTCACCATGCAGCGTCGGTAGTCGCCCTTGAACCGCTTCGTCCGCGTTAGACGGAATGTCAATTCGATTGCTAGCCGTCGCGGCTTCGTCGTTTGCACCCGTGTCAGTTTCCCAGTCACAGTAGACGGTCGAGCATCCCGTCCCGAAAATCAGCGCCAGCGATGATATGACCGCAATCATGCCGCTGCGCCGACCAAACTTAGCTTTACTCTGCATCATGATTTTGGTTTCCCAATCGTATCTATTCACTGCCTATGCCTCAGGGACAAGGTCCGGGCCGCCATTTTTTGTTCCAAAACGTCCCAGTGTTGACGCAGCACCCGAGCAGGTCTTCGTGCTGTTCATTGAATTTGGAAACGGTCTTTACCGTCGACATAAGCGTCAGCGCATTGTAAGCCGGGAAACTGTGGGATTCCGGCAAACCCCAGGTGTTCACCGGTAGCATGTTGGGATTCGACCATCTTCCGGTTCTCGTACATTCGATGCCTAGCGATTCACATGTCTTCGTATACGCCATGATCGTCACCTGTGCGACACCGATATTCACAAATCCATGATTGAAATCGAAAGGCTTGCCGTCCGTCCAGTCCTGTGCGCGATCGTGACGGGCTCCAAACAGGTGACCGATTTCATGGTCGAACGATTTTCTGGCGACCGCGCCATCCCAACTGACAACACTTGCAGCGCGCGGTGCGAAAT
>CAMYMP010000713.1 GCA_947259435.1 uncultured Woeseiaceae bacterium | reverse complement strand
GTCGCAGACCAACGGTTTCCGCACGGGCGGCACGGTACACGTTGTCGTCAACAACCAGATCGGATTCACGACGAGCAGACCGTCAGACGCTCGTTCGACTGACTACTGCAGCGATGTCGCAAAAATGATCGAGGCGCCGATATTTCATGTAAACGGTGATGACCCGGAGGCTGTCCTGTTTGTCACACGGCTGGCTCTGAAGTATCGCCAGAAATTCAGGAAAGACGTCGTTATCGATCTCGTGTGCTATCGCCGGCACGGCCACAATGAAGCAGACGAGCCAGCCGCAACGCAGCCAATCATGTATGGCAAGATCCGCGGCCATGATACAACGCGCAGGATTTACGCGGACAAGCTTGTTGAAAAAGGGGTCATCACGGCCGCGGGCGTTGAAAAACTGCAGGATGAGTATCGCGATCGGCTTGACCGGGGCGAGCCGGTGCCGAAATCGTCACTCGGCATGATCGGCAATGAATTCACAGTGGACTGGAGCCCGTATAGCAATGCGCACTGGGACGATGCGGTCGACACGACAATAAGCCCGGCAACGGCTGCGGACCTCAGCGAAGCCATCACGACCGTGCCGCCCGACATGAAGCTTCACGGACGCGTACAGCGGATTATCGATGAGCGCCGGCGTATGGCCGCCGGTGAGATCGATATGGATTGGGGATTTGCCGAAACGATGGCGTACGCAGCATTGATCCGTGACGGCTTCGATTGCCGGCTCGTGGGTCAGGATTGCGGCCGCGGTACGTTTTTTCATCGTCATGCCGTGCTGCATAATCAAGTGAACAGCCGCGAATACATTCCGCTTCGACATGTGGTCGAACGTCCTGACGCGTTTCGCGTGATTGATTCCTTGTTATCGGAGGAAGCAGTCCTTGGTTTCGAATACGGGTACGCGACGACCGAGCCGAATACGCTAGTGATCTGGGAAGGTCAGTTTGGTGACTTCGTCAACGGTGCGCAGGTCGTTATCGATCAGTTCATCAGTTCCGGTGATGCGAAATGGGGCCGCCTGTGCGGCATTACATTGTTTTTGCCGCATGGCTACGAAGGTCAGGGTCCGGAACACTCCTCTGCGCGCCTCGAACGTTTCCTGCAACTCTGTGCCGAGCACAATCTTCAGGTATGTGTACCGTCGACCCCGGCGCAGATGTTTCACATGCTTCGACGGCAGATGGTTCGACCGTATCGCGCGCCGCTGATTGTCATGACGCCCAAGAGCCTGCTGCGCCACAAAATGGCGGTGTCACCCCTGACGTCGCTCTCGGCCGGCGAATTCGAGCTGATCATGCCCGAGG
This sequence comes from uncultured Woeseiaceae bacterium, assembly GCA_947259435.1. The sequence goes on along the minus strand of CAMYMP010000713.1, from coordinate 1,477 downwards.
TCGAAAACTGCTGAAGCAGTACAGTCACGTTGAAGAGATTATCTGGTGTCAGGAAGAGCCGCAGAATCAGGGCGCCTGGTATCAGATCCGGCACAGGCTGCAGGAGCCGCTGCAGGATCATCAGCAGCTGTATTACGCGGGACGGCCGGGGGCCGCAGCGCCTGCGTCGGGAATCTTCAAGATTCACTTGCAGCAGCAGCAGGCGTTGGTCGAAGCTGCTCTGGACATAGAGAAGAAAGCCAGCAAGTCGGCGAAGCCGAGGAAGACTAAACGGAAGCCCAAATGAGTATCGAGATCAAAGTCCCGCCTTTGCCCGAATCGGTTAGCGATGCGACGCTGGTTGCCTGGCACAAGAAAGTCGGTGAATCGGTAGCCCGAGACGAGAACCTGGTGGATCTGGAGACTGACAAAGTCGTGTTGGAAGTACCGGCGCCGTCCGCCGGAGTCCTGATTGAGATCAAGGTCAATGATGGAGCGACCGTAACGGCCGGAGACCTGCTGGCCATTCTCGAGGAAGGCGAGGCGGCTGCAGCTGCCGCCGAGCCCGCGGCTGCAAAAGCCGAGGTCAAGGCGCCGGAGCCGCAAACCAGAGACGAGAGCAAACCGATCAAGACCAGTCCTGCCGTACGGCGTCTGCTCGACGAACACGATCTCGATGAAACGATGGTGATCGGTACTGGCAAGGACGGGCGCATAACCAAGGCTGACGTGCTTGCCTTTCTTAAATCGGACGACAGCAGCAACGTGACACCGGGTGACCTGGCGCCGGCGGTTGTTGATGCGGGCGAAGTCACTGGTCTCGAGCGTACTGAGCAGCGCGTGCCGATGACGCGCCTGCGCGCGCGTATTGCGGAGCGCCTCATTGAAGCTCAGCAAACCGCGGCGATGTTGACGACCTTCAATGAGGTCGACCTCACCAAAGTCATGTCACTGCGCAGCCGCTATCGCGATTCGTTCGAAAAAGAGCACGGCGTGCGGCTCGGGTTCATGTCGTTTTTTGCCAAAGCCGCGACCGAGGCTTTGAAGAGGTTCCCGGTAGTGAATGCGTCGGTCGAGGGCACGGACATTATCTATCACAACTATTACGATATCGGCATCGCTGTCTCGACAGAGCGCGGGCTCATGGTGCCGGTTCTTCGCGACGTCGATCAGATGAGTTTCGCCGAGTTCGAACGGGAGCTCGGTGAAATCGCAAAGCGAGCGCAGGCAGGGACTATCGGCATGGAAGAGCTGACCGGCGGCACGTTCACGATTACCAATGGCGGCATTTTCGGCTCGATGATGTCGACGCCCATCCTGAATCAGCCGCAAAGTGCGATACTGGGTATGCACAATATTCTGAAACGACCGATGGTCGTCGACGACGAAATAGTTGCGCGGCCGATGATGTATCTGGCGTTGACTTACGATCACCGCATTATCGACGGCAAGGATTCCGTGCAGTTTCTTGTAGCTATCAAGGAGCTGCTCGAGGATC
>CAMYMP010000712.1 GCA_947259435.1 uncultured Woeseiaceae bacterium | reverse complement strand
CCTCGGACATTGCAGGCAGGAACGAGATGCCGAGGTCGGCATCGACCATTTCGACCAGCGTCAGAAGACTGCTCGCGGCAAACCGCTGCACCTTCTGAGTGCTGCGAATCTTGCAGGCCGCCAGCGCGTGGTCGCGGAGGCAGTGACCATCCTCGAGCAACAGGATGCTGTCCGAGTCAAGCCTGTTGAAGCGGTAATTCTCAGGGTACACGCGCCTCGTCTTTTCGTGGCAGGCCAGCCGAAACGGGTCACGAAACAGGTTCTTTACCTCGACGCCGCGCATCTCCCAGGGCAGTGCCAGCAGCAGAAGGTCCAGCTCACCCTCCATGAGTCGTTCGTAGATGCGCTGCGTCTGATCCTCCGCCAGGTAAAGCTTGAGCTGCGGATACTCGCGGCGCAGCTTGGGTAGCACGCCCGGTAGCAAAAACGGTGCAATCGTAGGAATTACGCCGAGGCGCAATTCACCGGTCAGCGGCAGTTTCTCTCCTGCGGCGAGTTCGATGAGATCGTCTATGTCGCGCAGCACGAGCCTCGCCTGGGTCGCGACCTGCTGGCCCTTTGCGGTGATTGTGACCTGTCGGTTCGTGCGATCCACCAGCTGCGTATCGAGCGTGTTCTCGAGTTCTTTAATCGCGTTGCTAAAAGCCGACTGTGAAACGAACGATGCATCCGCGGCCCGGCCGAAGTGGCCGGTCTCGGCGAGGGCCACGAAGTACTGCAGTTGCTTGGTGCTCGGCAATCTCATGATCGAAAAAATAGAATATAGTATTCGAATTAAACCATTTTATTTATCAATTATCGAGCCCTAGACTAGGGCACATCAAATACGGAGCAGGACAATGGAACTAGATATTGGAATTGACACAAAAGACCGCGAAGCGATTGCGGGCGGCCTTGCAAAGCTGCTTGCAGACAGCTACACGCTGTATCTCAAGACGCACAACTATCACTGGAACGTCACCGGGCCCATGTTCAATACCCTGCATCTGATGTTCGAAACGCAGTACACGGAGCTGGCGACCGCCGTTGATGAGATTGCCGAGCGCATTCGTGCGTTGGGCATCAAAGCGCCTGCTTCATACTCGGCTTTTTCTGAACTGACGAAGATCAGCGAAGGGTCGGGCGACGAAAGCGCCGAAGAAATGATTCGCCAGCTCGTGATCGGGCAGGAGACCGTTGCTCGCACAGCGCGGGAGGCATTTCCTGCCGCCGAGAAAGCAAACGACGAACCCAGCGCAGACCTGCTGACGCAGCGGATGCAGATTCATGAAAAAACCGCCTGGATGCTCAGAAGCATGCTGGCTTGATCGGATTTACCCTACTGGAGAAAACCATGTTCAAAGGAATTGAAGGGCAGCGTGTCCCGAACGTCACATTCAAGACCCGTCGCGACAGCGAATGGGTCGATCTCAGCAGCGACGACGTATTCGCCGGCAAATCGGTAGTCGTCTTCTCGCTGCCCGGTGCCTTCACGCCGACGTGTTCGTCGTCGCACGTGCCGCGCTATAACCAGCTTCAGCCGTTGTTTGCGGCCAGGGGCATCGATGAACTGATTTGTGTTTCCGTAAACGACGCATTCGTCATGGACGAGTGGCGACGTAGTCAGAAAGCCGATCGCGTCACGTTCCTGCCTGACGGCAACGGTGACTTCACGGATGGCATGGGGCTGCTGGTCGGCAAAGAAGACCTCGGCTTCGGCAAGCGCTCATGGCGCTACTCGATGCTGGTCCGCGACGGCGTCGTCGAGAAGATGTTCATCGAGCCCGAGCAGCCCGGCGACCCGTTCGTTGCTTCCGACGCCGACACGATGCTCGCTTACCTCGACCCGCAGGCAGAACGGCCGCACGATGCGACCGTCTTTTCGCGTCCGGGCTGCCCGTTCTGCGCCCGCGCCAAAGGTATGTTGCGGGACGCAGGCATCGAGTTCGAGGAGCTCGTACTCAACCGCGACTACACCGACCGCACCTTGCGTGCCGTCGCCGATGCGACCTCTTACCCGCAGGTCTTCATCGATGGAAAGTTGATCGGCGGATCCGACGATCTGGAAAGCTGGCTGGCGGCAGGCAAGAGTAAGGCTGCCTGATACTCCGCTACTCTGCGGTCCACCGTGCCGGCGTTGCGCCGGTGGGCCGCAGATCTCATACTCATCGACTATCCAATAACATTTTGGAGTGTCGGTAACATGCAGCTTTCTGATAAGAGTCTGTTCAGGACCCAGGCCTACGTTGACGGCCGGTGGATCGACGCGGACAGCGGCGAGACCCGCCCCGTTCTGAATCCCGCGAACGGTGAAACGATAGCCGAGATCGCCAAGTGCGGCACCGCTGAAACGCGCCGCGCCATCGAGGCGGCCGAGAGGGCGCAGAATACCTGGCGGCAGACGACGGCCAAAGAACGCGCGGCGATTCTCCGCAACTGGTTCAACCTGATGATGGAAGCGCAGGAAGACCTCGCGCAGATTCTGACGGCCGAGCAAGGCAAGCCGCTGGCCGAGGCGCGGGGTGAAATAGCTTACGGCGCGAGTTACATCGAGTGGTTTGCAGAAGAATGCAAGCGCATCTACGGCGACACGATTCCGCAGCCATCAAACGACAAACGCATCGTCGTCATCAAGCAGCCTGTGGGCGTCGTGGCCTGTATAACGCCCTGGAATTTCCCGAATGCAATGTTGACGCGCAAAATCGCTCCGGCCCTGGCGGCAGGCTGCACGGTCGTTTGCAAACCGGCGAACGAAACGCCGCTGTCCGCGTTCGCCTTCGTCGAATTGGCTGAACGCGCGGGCGTGCCTCCAGGTGTAATCAACATTCTCGGCGGCGTGACGCGCGAAATTGGTGCCGAAATGACCAGTAACCCGATTGTGCGCAAGCTGACGTTCACGGGTTCGACGCAGGTCGGCAAGATGCTCATGGAGCAATGCGCCGGCACCGTCAAACGAACTTCGATGGAACTCGGCGGTAACGCGCCGTTCATCGTGTTTGATGACGCGGATCTCGATGAGGCGGTTAAAGGCGCGATGATCTGCAAGTTCCGCAACGCCGGACAGACCTGCGTGTGTGCCAACCGAATGCTCGTGCAGGAGAGCGTGTACGACGAATTTGCCGAGAAACTCAAAGCGGCAACGGCAGGGCTGAAGTTGGGGCAGGGCACCGACGAGAGCGTGTCGGTCGGCCCACTGATTAACGAAGGTGCGGCGAACGACGTCCTGGAATTCGTCGAGGATGCGGTGGCCAAAGGTGCAAACGTCGCGGCCGGTGGCGGACGCTCCGACCTCGGCGCCTGTTTCATCGAACCGACCGTGCTGACCAACGTCAGCGACGATATGCGCGTTTTTCGCGAGGAGATCTTCGGCCCGGTCGCGCCGCTATTCAAATTCAAGACCGAAGAAGAAGCGATCGTCATGGCCAACGACACCGAGTTTGGTCTCGCCTGTTACTTCTACGCACGCGACGTCGGGCGCATCTGGCGTGTTGCCGAGGGTCTCGAGTACGGCATCGTCGGCATCAACGAGGGCATTATTTCGAACGAGATGGCGCCATTCGGCGGCGTAAAAGAATCCGGGCAGGGCCGTGAAGGATCGAAGTACGGGCTCGACGATTATCTCGAGATCAAGTACCTGTGCGTGGGCGGCATCGACAAGTAGACGTCCGATTCTGGCTAGTTCGCGCCGACCGGCGGCGTATACTGGCAGCATGCAACAGCAGGAGATCTACGAACGCGCGCGACTGTCCCGGGATGCACGGTTTGACGGGCAGTTCTTTGTCGGCGTCAAAACGACCGGGATCTACTGCCGCCCAATCTGCCCGGCCGTGCCGCCGAAGTCGGAGAACGTCACGTTCTATCCGAGCGCGGCGGCCGCATGTGAAGCGGGTTTCAGACCCTGCCTCAGATGCCGTCCGGAGTGCGCGCCCGGCACTCCTGCGTGGAGCGGCACGTCGACAACCGTTCGCCGCGGTCTGCGGCTGATTTCGGGCGGCGCGCTCGACGAAGGCTCGATCGAGCAGCTCGCGGAACGGCTCGGCGTGACGAGCCGTCATCTGCGACGCCTGTTTTCGAAACACCTCGGCGCATCGCCGCTGGCGGTTGCGCATACGCAGCGTTTGCACTTCGCAAAGCGGCTGATCGATCAGACGAATTTACCAATGAACCATGTTGCGACTGCGGCTGGCTATGGCAGTGTGCGGCGCTTCAACGACGCGTTTAAAAAGACATACGGCCGCTCACCGCGCGACCTGCGCCGCAGTCGCGTTGAGTCCTTCGATCGCGACAGTACACTAAGCGTGCGGCTGCCCTACCGGCAGCCTTTCGACTGGGCAGCGCTGATCGAATTTCTGCGGGGAAGAGCCACGCCGGGAGTCGAGCAGGTCATTGGCGGCAGCTATTTGCGAACGGTGCTCGTCGACGACCAACCTGGAGTTATCGAGTGTCGTCAGGACGAAGCGGGAGCGAACATCTGTTTGGCACTGCACGGCATCGCCACGCCCGGAATGTTCAATGTCGTGCAGCGCGTGCGCGAGATGCTGGATCTCGATGCGCCGGCTGTCGATATCGAAGAGTTGCTTCGTGCCGACGAGCGGCTCGACGAACTGCTGCAGGACAGTCGCGGTATCCGCGTTCCGGGCGCATGGGACGGTTTCGAGCTGACGGTCCGGGCCATTCTGGGTCAGCAAGTGTCGGTTAAGGCAGCAACCACGCTGGCCGGGAGAATCGCGCGGCGCTACGGGAACCCGCTTGATCTGCCGGCATCGCTTGCAGGGCGCGCCGACGAACTGGAATTGGGCTACGTGTTTCCGCCGGCGCAGAAACTCGCTCGGGTCCGATTCAATGACATAGGTGTCGTACGCAACCGGGCCGAGACGATCAGGCGCGTCGCGAGCGCCGTGGTCCGAGGAGACATCGGTTTCGACAGCGCGCAGGACCCGCAAGCATTTTGCGAAGCGCTGACCTCGATACGTGGTATCGGTGACTGGACCGCACAGTACGTCGCGATGCGGGCGTTGAAATACCCCGACGCTTTTCCGGCGTCGGATCTGGGGCTGCTGAAAGCCGTGCACAGTACCCGGAAAACGAGTGCTGCCGAATTGGAGCGTCGCGCCGAGTCATGGCGACCGTGGCGTTCCTATGCGGCAATGTTGTTGTGGAACTCCTTATCGGGTTCCGGAGGATGAATGATGTACTACTGTTACCTGAATACGCCGATTGGCGATCTGTTACTGGCTGGCGATGATGACGCTCTGAGTCTGGTCGGATTTCCGCAGGGCAAGATGCGACGCGACCCGCACCCGGACTGGATTTTTAACGAAAAGCCGTTCGCGGCAGCCCGCCAGCAGTTGCAGGAGTATTTCGCCGGCAAGCGCAAGGACTTCGATCTGCCACTCGATTTATCGGGTACCGAGTTTCAGGTACGCGTGCTCGAAGAACTGCAGCGCATTCCCTACGGGGAGACGGCTTCCTACGGTGAGATCGCCCGGCGGATAGGGCGGCCGAAAGCCGTACGCGCCGTCGGCGCTGCAAACGGCCGCAATCCGATTCCGATCATCGTGCCTTGCCATCGTGTGATTGGCAGCAGCGGTGACCTGACCGGCTTCGGCGGTGGCCTTGATACCAAAGAAGCGCTGCTCCGGCTCGAGGCCGAGAATACTGAATTAATGAAGGCGCTTTAGACCATCGACCTCGGTCCGGACACGGGTCATCTTCATGGCTCGCTGCGCTGCGCTTTACTTCAGATGACCCGTGTCCAGACCGCGCCCGACCACTTAAAGCACATTGCCCTGCAACGCGCGAACAACCGTCGAAGGTTCGACGCCTTCCAGAACTCGGTCATCAGGCTGCAGCTCGGTCAGTTCGGTCCTAATCGGTAGTACGCCTGCCCAGATCGGGATGGCGTAGTCCTCATCCTCATCGTCCGGCATGCCGCTCGAGATTTTCGCCGACGCAGATTCGATCTCGAGCGCGATGACGCCGGTCATCTTGATTTCCTTTTCGAGCGGGTCGCGCAGCTCATCCCAGCGGCCCGGCATCGTGTGCTCACTGATCACGCGCATACCGTGTAACTTGTCGCCCCGATCATCGATCAGCCTCGGGGCGCCGAACACGGTGACGGAGCGGTAGTTCATCGACGAGTTGAAGGCCGAGCGAGCAAACACGATGCCGTCGACGTGAGTCACGTTCAGACATGCGCGATCCGTCTCTTCGAGAAGCCGAATCACCCTGGCTTTTCTTGCGCCGTGCAAAAAAATCGTTTCGCCTTCGCGGCCAAAGATCATCGGCACGACGACAGGCTGGCCGTCCTGCACGAACCCGACATGTGCGACGAGCGCCGAATCGAGCACCGTGTGTACGCTACGTTTGTCGTAATGCGCTTTTTCCCTGAGTTGCCGGACCCTGTTCTGTTTCGATACTGAGTAGTCGTCGTTCATCGACCTGTTCCTAGAAAATCCTCGGCGCCAGAGTAAGCGCCACCAGCGAAACGAGCACGATGCCGATGATATTGAGCGCTATGCCGGCTCGTACCATTTTCGGAATAGTGAGCAGACCGGAGCCGAAAACGATCGCGTTCGGGGGCGTGGCGACAGGCAGCATGAACGCACAGCTGGCAGCGAGCGTAACCGGAACCGTCAGCACGATCGGATCTACACCGGTCTCAATGGCGATCGCGCCAACCACGGGCAGGAACGTCGCGGTCGTCGCAATGTTACTGGTCAGTTCAGTGAGAAAGATGATCATCGCCGCGGCGATGATCACGAGCACCGCGAGTGGCAGCATGCCAAGCGCCTGCAGGTTGCCGCCCAGCCACTCGGCAAGACCGGTGCGGGTAACGGCTCCGGCCAGCGTCAGGCCACCACCAAACAGTATCAGCACGCTCCAGGGCAATCGCTCCGCATATTTCCAACGCAGCAGCAGCGGGTCGCGTTTGTCGCCGCTAGGTATCAGAAACAGCGCTACCGCGCCGGCCATTGCGATTCCCGAATCATCGAGTGCCGACAAACCCGGCAGCTGAGTGAGCAACGGTCGTCCAACCCAGGTCAGCGCCATGACCATGAACACCATGGCGACGCGTATTTCCGGAACGCTTATCCCGCCAAGGTCGTCATGCATGCGTTGCAACGCAGCGCGTCCCTCACCGCAGGTCTTGAAGTCCACTTGGAACACGATTCTTGTGAGCGCCAGCCATGCCAGTGGCAGCATCACGGCAGATAGGGGCAGACCTACGAGCATCCAGCTCGCAAAGTCGATCTCTGTACCGTAGTTTTCGAGCA
>CAMYMP010000711.1 GCA_947259435.1 uncultured Woeseiaceae bacterium | reverse complement strand
CACTGGCTAAACATGTCGATTGTCGGCGGATCGAGAAACGGTCCGCCTTGCGGCATGAGGCTACCGGATATGCCTGGTCCACCCTCGAGCTTGCGAATCAGGTAGCTGTTATCGGGATCGCCCGGCTCGACACGATCGAGAGGCGGATCTGCCTGCAGGCTCAACACGTCGACCAATGCGGCATGGCTGGCAGCCGCGCTCGAAAGGTCCATACCGGACGGCAAGTTGTCGCTCGTTGGTCCAGAGTGACAGCCGGCACATCTGGGCGTGAATACCATTGTCTGGATCTGCGTCAATGTGACTGCGGCAGCGTTTTGAACGGTTACATCGACATTCGCAGAGACACCAACGTTGCCGGCGAGGTCCTCCGCCTCCGCAGTCAGCGTAACGTCTCCATAGGCGACCGTCGTCGTATCCCAATTAATCGAGTAGGGCGCTGTCGTGTCGCTATCTATCAGCACACCATCAACGAGGAAGCGCACCACGACGACACCTTGATTATCAATTGCGTCGGCGTCCAGGGTTACGGTGCCGCTGACGGGCGATATGGGCGACGTCAGGTCGACAGTCGGTGCCTCGCTATCGAATTCTGCGGCGTTGGGGGGTACCAGCTGGCCGCGGATCTCGCCACCTGGATTAGCCGGTGTGTGCAGGTTGACGTACAACTGGCCGGATTTGTAGTTGCCCAGGCCGGTCATATCAAGTTGTTCGCCATTGACAGACCAGTGGCCGACATCGGTCATGTCCTGCACCAGCGGAACTAGTACAGGGCCGTTCTGCCCGACGCCAGCAGTGTGGATATGCGCAGCGGTCGCATCAGCAGCACCCGTCGCGTTCAAATGCAGGGTCACTGTGCCCGTGTCGCGATCGACGGTGCTCGCGGCGATACCAGTCGCTGTACTTACGACTGGCGGCACTTCATGGTCGCCGCTCAGGGTCGTGAATAACACCTCGACCGGCGGTGGCGCTATCTGACCGCGAATCTCACCGCCGGGATTCGCCGGCGTATGCAAATTGACGTACAGCCGACCAGCCAGGTAGTCGGCGAGGCCGGCGTCATCCAGCTGCGCGTCGCTTGCGAACCAGTGACCGGGGTCGCCGGCGTCCTGCTGGAGCCCAACTAGCACCCCACCGTTCTGGCCTGCGTACGCAACGTGAATATGCGATGCCGTCGCTGTGTCGGCACCGCTGGCGTTTAGATGTAGCGTAATGGTTCCCGTTTCGCGATTAACAGTCGTCGCCGCCGTGCCGCCTGCGTCAGTGTTCACTGCCGGTACTTCCTGACCGCCACTCAGATCGGTGAACAAGACTTCGATTGGCGTTGGCGCCACCTGGCCGCGAATTTCCCCGCCGGGATTGGCGGGCGTGTGCACATTCACATAAAAACGACCGTCACGAAATGCCGTGAGTTGATCTGCCGTAAGCGTGGCGTTGTCGGCCGACCACCGCGTGACATCGGTGGGGTCCTGTGTAAGGTCGATCGCGACACCACCACTGGTGCCGGCATATGCATCATGCAGATGAGCGGCGACCGCATCGTCGGCACCCGTCGTGTTCGCATGTGCAACAAGCGAAGATATGGCCGGATCGACCGTCACCGCAAACGTGCCCCCGGCAGCGCTGTTCACGGCGGGCACTTCCTGACTGCCCTCCAGTCGGCCGAATGCGAACAGAATGTCGTCGGGAATGACCTGGCCGCGAACTTCGCCGCCCGGATGTGCTGGAGTATGCACATTGATGTAAGTTGCCCCCGCGCGCACTGCATCCAGTTGCGTGGCGCTGAGTGACTGCTCTTCGGCAAACCAGTGCGACGGATCGCTGCCGTCCTGCGTCAAACCGATCTCGACTCCCCCGTTGACGCCGGCGAAGGCGCCGTGCAAATGTGAGGCAGTCGCGTCTGGCAAACGGTTTGTGATGACGTGTATGGTCAGCAGCGAGCCCGTTTCATCGAGCGTCAGTGCGGCAAGCCCATCGGCACGCGTATCGATTGCCGGCACTTCCTGTTCGCCATCGAGTTCGGCAAACAAGACCGCTATACCATCCGGCACGATCTGGCCGCGGATCTCACCGGCGGGGTTAGCGGGGCTGTGTACATTGACGTAAAGACGTCCGGCGGCGAATGCATCGAGCCCCGCCGCGTTCAAGCTTGCGTTCTCGACGAACCAGCGGCCAATGTCCATGGGATCCTGGGCGAGAGCGACAGATACTGGGCCAGCGGCGCCGGCATAGGCCTCATGCAGGTGCGCCTGAGTCGCATCATCGAGCCCTTCAACCCGGGCCTGCACGACCAGCGCGCCGGTGACCTGATTGATTGTCACGGCAACGCGACCACTGGCGACACTATCGACTCTTGGCACTGTGGCGGCGCCGGAGAGGTTCGAGAAACGCAACACAAAATCCTCAGGCAAAATCTGGCCGCGCAGCTCACCGTCCGGTGCCGCGGCTGTGTGCACGTTGATGTACAGGCCGCCGGCAAGCAGTCGATCGACGCCTGCAGCATCCAGCGTCGCAGCGGCGGGCACCGTGAAGAGCGACGGATTGCCTGCGTCCTGGTCGAGCGGCACGAGGACAGGACCATTCACGCCGGCAAACGCATCGTGGATGTGTGCCGCCGTTGGCGTGATGCCGTTGGCGGTCAGGTCGCCTTGGACACTGCCGGTCACGAGATTGATCGTCAAATTTGCCCGCGCCATGCCTTGCGAATCGATCGGGGAGACCTCCTCCTGGCCGCTTGGCGTCACGGTGATCTCGACGGTATTGCGTACGGTCACGGTCACATCGCCCGACTGAGTGACATTGCCCGCGGCGTCCGCGGCCTCGGCCCGCAGCAGGTGGTCGCCGTCTGCTGCGGCCGACGTGTCCCAATCGAAGCTGTAGGGTGCCGTGGTGTCATTGCCGAGCAGCATGCCGTCAAGGAAAAAACGGACATCAGCGACGCCGACATTGTCACTCGCTGTGGCGGTCAGCGTTACGACGCGATTGACTGTCGTTCCCGCTGGGGCCTGGACCACTGAGACGGTAGGCGCTGTGGTGTCGGCCGGTGGTTGTTGTGTCCTGTTGTTCGAACTCGATCCACCACACGCGCTAATGGCAAATAGTACAAAAAGGTAAATCGACGTTGTTGTTATCCTGCGGGCGCTTTTCATGGGATCATTCCTGTCGGCTGTTCGGTGTTTTGATCTGCGTTGAGATGCAGGCCCGTTTTCCCAGTGAGTGCCCCGTAGATGGCAAAAGGTTCAAATGACGGCGAGAAAGTCAATCACTGCAAGCTTGCTTGGATTACAGTGATGGCCGCCACATGTCAGACGTATCCGACGGTGTTGCTGGCGTCCGAGTTTTCCGGCATCGCAACGTTGACCAGTCAGTACATTTACCGGGGCCGGGCAATGTCAGGCGGCGATCCGGCGATACAGTTGGGTCTCGATTACGAACACGACAGCGGCTTGTTCGCTGGCCTGTGGGGCAGCACCATCGACCTGCAAACCCGATTCGGTGAGCGCGATGCGGAGTTGGATTTCTATGTCGGCTATCATTTTGCATCGCAGGCGCCCATTTCATTCTCTGCTACGCTGCTTCGCTACACGTATCCCGGCCAGACCGGCGCACATAGCTACGACTACAATGAAGCGCTTGTCGCTGCGACCTTTTACGAGCACTTTTCCGTAGAAATCGGGTACACGGATGATTTAAACGGGCTTGGGGAAGTCGGCCGCCATTGGGAGCTGCGCACAGAATGGCCGGTCGCGAGTGCCTGGGTGATCAGCGCCGGTTTAGGTCAGGTCGATCGCACCAGCCTGGGCGTGGAACGCTATCTGCACTGGGACGCCGGCGCCTCTGCCAGGTTTTCGTGGCTTACCGTAGATCTTCGCTACTTTGACAACGAAAGACCGGACAAACTTGCCGCTACTGTGTCGGCCGACTCACAGTTCGTCATCAGCCTGTCTGTGGCTTTCTGACGTAGACTGCGTCACCGCCGCATCGCCCCGGCAGCCGGACCGCTGCAACAGCCGCGCCAGTGCACGGCAGGCGTTGACGGACTTGCCGACCATGGGGCGGCTGTCGACGAGCAGTGTATTGACCTGGTCACGGCTCAGGCGGGGCTGCTTCGCGATGAGCAATGCGATGACGCCGGATACGTGTGCTGCAGACAAGGAGCTGCCCGAAGCGTAGTCAAAACCGCCGCCCGGCACCGGCACAAGAATCTCGTCGCCCGGCGCATTGACGGGAAACCGGTGCAACGTATCCTCTGAGTCTAACGGACGCTCGGACTCAACGACAATGACTCCGGGAATTTCTACTGGGAATCCGGCTCTTTGCTTCGCGGGTGCTGCAGCGACGACAAAAATGCCGCGCTTCAGGGCAAGCCCGACGAGGCGATTGAGTAGCGCATCCGAAGGCCCGCCGAGGCTCAGGTTAATGACATCGGTGCCGGACTCAACAGCGTGGCTCAGAGCTTTCGCCAGCGTAAAACTGTCGCACACGGCTCGCGAACCGCGCCGCTCATACCAGCAAGCCTTTAGAACAGTCAGCTGGGCCGATGGGGCAACACCAACTACGCCGATACCGTTGTTGGAGGCGGCAGCGATGACGCCTGCGACTGCCGTACCATGGGCGTCCGCCACAAAATCGTCGTCTTTAATATTCGCGAAGTCATGATGGGTTTTGATCTGAGTCTTTAGTTCGGGATGATTGAGGTCTGCTCCGGTGTCGATGATGGTTACGCTGGTGCCAGCGCCGAGCGACCATGCATGAGCCTGAGCAAGCTCCAGCGTCTGGAAGTTGTGCTGCAGTTTCGAATACGGATCAGCTCCACTTGTGTCTAGAGTCCCGGACACTTCGAACTGATTCAAAAGCTGCGCCGACTCGACCTCGGGCCTCTGCCGAAGTTGACCGAGAAGTTGGTCCACGGACACGTCGTCGGTGATGGAAAAAACCAGACAGTGTACTTTCAACGGCAGTATCGGCCATTCGTCAACAACGAGCAGGCCAAAATCCTTTGCGATCCGGTTCGCCGCTCTCTTGACGCCAACGGACACGAGATAGGAAGACGAGCGGCGGTTGTAACCCGGCCGGCCCGGGCCGGCTCTCGCTGCGTTACTCATCCCGGGATCCGAAAACGTTACCAGTATCCTGGTAGCTTCCGTATCGTTGCCTTCATCGGCATACGACGACGAGGCGCCCGTGGCAATAACGAGCATGACGATGATCCATAGTTGTTTCATTGTTGCACCCCACTGGGCACGGGCTGTGCAAACACAACACCGTCATTGGACGACAAATCTGCCACTATGGCGGCGCGATCCGCAGCGGATAGAGTTATCGATAGTCGAAGTGTATACACACCACGGTCCGACGGCCCATCGACTATCGTCAGGTTCATTGTGTCGAGCAAGCGCGACAAGTCGGAGGCGGGAAGAGTCGGTTCGAATACGACGCGGACATACTGCCCGTCGGGCAGGTTCTGTGGATCGGTCAGCGTCGTGAACCCCGGTTCATCGACTTGCGGCCACAGCAATACCGTTGCGAGCACGACGACCACGGCGGTTTGAGCGGCGAAAGCGATTCGCCACGGGCTGCCGAAGAACTCGCGCATCTTCGTCAACAGTATCTGGCCCCGATTTTCCTTCTCAATCAAAGCATCGATGCGCGCATTGATGCGACGCATATCGGGTGCCGGAATTGTCGTCGCGGTGGATGCGTCCGAAATCGAATCGCGCAGATTCTCGAGCTCATGTAACTCACGCCGGCAAATCACACAACTTGTTGCGTGCGCGCGCACGAGGTCTCGTTCGCCCTCTGCCAGAGAGTTATTAATAAGCCAGGGCAGTAACTCGCTGGCCTGCTCATGTGACATGGGTTCATGCCTGTTCACGATCTTGCTCCTCGTCTGCTCCGGACAGTATCGGCAACAGGTATTTCAGCCGTCGTCGGGCATGAAACATTCGTGTTTTGATGGTATTTACCGGGCAGTCTGCGATGGTCGCGATTTCCTGATACGAAAAACCACTGAAATATGTGAGTTCCACAACCTGGCGATGATCCGGACTCAGCTGCACAAGCGCAGCCTGTATAAGCTCGACGTCCTGTGACGCTTTCGCAGGCACCGTGTTGACGTCGGCGCCGTGATCCAAGAGTGCGTGGTAGCGGCCTTCCTTTCTGATTGCCGTCATTGCCTTGCGATAGGCAATGCCGAAAATCCAGCTCGACACTGCCGCATGACCGCGAAACTTGCGGGCATCCGTCCACACGACAAACATCACATCATCCAGCACTTCTTCTGCAATCGCCCTATTCGAAAGAATGCGGTGCAGGTAGCCGTGCAGGCGTGGATGATAAAGCCGATAAAGCTCTGCAAATGCGCGGCGATCACCACGCCTGATAGCCTCCAGGAGCGCAAGCTCGTTGGCCGCCTTCTGTCCTGGAGCTGAACTGCCAGCCGTTGAACGCGTCATTTGCGAGTCCACCTGTGTGTGGATTCATTGATTATAAGTCTGCAGAAGGCCGCAAAAGGTTCATTTGACCAATAATATGAGTCGTCTGAGCCGTGAAAGCAGCCTGGCGATTGAACCATTCATGCTCGCGCGACGACATACCGGCCATGTACCCCGCCATGCGGAGACGGTATCCGTGCGTTTGCTGATTATCATTTTGCTTGGGCTTGCTGTTGGCGGCTGTTCGGCGGGTAGCGGCAAGGGTTTGGATGTCAGTGGCCGGCCGCTGAGCGAGGGCGGCGATGTGCCGCTGGCCGCTACGCTGGCATCGATACAGGCGAACGTATTCAATCCGTCATGCATCGTGTGTCATTCGGGTGCGAGCGCACCGCTGGGTCTGCGCCTTGATGCCGCCAGCAGCTTTACCGCTCTCGTCGGCGTTGCGAGTAGCCAGGACGGCTCCTTCCAGCTTGTGGCACCCGGCAATCCGGACGCGAGTTATTTGATCAAAAAGCTTGAAGGGACCGCCGCCGAAGGTGAGCAAATGCCCCTCGGCGGGCCGCCTGTCCCGCAGGCAACGGTCGACTTCGTGCGCCAGTGGATCACGGATGGTGCCGCGCCGGATTCCGGCACTCCGCCCAATCTGGCGCCAGTTGTCGTCTCTCTGACGCCATTGCCTGACAGCGTGAGCACCGATTTTCCGACACAGGTTGCTGTTGGCTTCGATCAGGATATCGACGTGTCGACAGTTAATGACCTGGCATTCACGCTGCTGCGAAGCGGTGGCGATGGTCAGTTCGCAAATGGCGACGACGTCGCGATCACCCCGGTATCT
>CAMYMP010000710.1 GCA_947259435.1 uncultured Woeseiaceae bacterium | reverse complement strand
GTTTGAACTCATCGAGCCGTGGCTGGCGCAGTCGCATTACTGGACCGCTTATCAGACCAGCCGCGACTGGTTTGTTGACTACGGGGTCTGGGTTATTTTTGTCGCCGGCTTTTCGCCGATTCCGTACAAGGTGTTCACGATCGCAGCCGGTGTCGCCGCGCTGAACCTGCCGGCCTTTTTCGTCGCGTCTCTGATCGGTCGCGGCGCACGGTTTTTTCTTGTCTCGGGCCTGGTCGTTCTCGGCGGCGACAAGCTGGAGGCATCACTCCGGAAATACGTCGAGTGGATCGGCTGGGGTGTGGCGCTCGCCGTGGCTCTTGTGATTGGCTGGTTCATGGTTCGTGGCTGATGTTCGCATCGCGCCGGTGGCGACAGTATCTGCTTCTGGTCGTTGCGTGTATCACGCTGACGCTGGCAGCCTGTGGTTCAGGTCCGCGCTATTCAGCCGACCCCGACACGCACATCGTTCGCCGCGGCGAGACCCTGTTTTCGATCGCGTGGCGATACGGCAAGAATCCTTCCGACGTTGCGCGTTGGAACAGACTTGGCAGTGGGTCGCTGATTCATCCGGGGCAGGTGATTCGGCTGTCGCCGCCGCCTGGTTACACGTCTCGTTCAGCCACGACAGCCCGCAGGCCCGCCCCGAAATCGCTGCCCAAGGTGCCGACCCAGCCGCCGCCCGCCTGGGCCTGGCCGACAAAAGGCAAAATCGACGTCAATTTTGGCGGAAAACCCGGCACGGGGACCGGCGTACTGATCAACGGCAAAGCGGGTCAGGCTATCAATGCCGCGGCATCCGGGCGCGTCGTCTATGCGGGTAGTGGACTGATCGGATATGGTCAGCTTATTATTCTCAAACATAACGACACCTACCTGAGTGCCTACGGGTACAGCGCGTCGCTGCTGGTCAAAGAAGGGGAGTCGATAAAAAAAGGCCAGCGCATTGCGACGATGGGTGAGGGGCCGGGACGCAAGGCGCGACTGCATTTCGAAATCAGACGCAACGGCAAGCCGGTTAACCCGCGACAGTTTCTGCCTGCGAGATAACGCGACCCAAGTCTGGATTCGGTGCATCGCCCATGACGACACAGGGAGGCACAGTGGCGCACGGTCGAGGCGACAAAGTCGCGGTAGGATCACTCGATCCGACGCGACTCTATCTCAGCGAGATCGGCATCTCGCCGCTGCTTACTGCGGACGAGGAAAAGCACTTCGCACGGCGTGCGCAACGAGGAGACGAATCTGCACGGCAGCGAATGATCGAGAGTAACCTGCGTCTGGTTGTCAAGATTGCAAGGCGCTATCTTAACCGCGGCCTGCCGCTTCTCGACCTGATCGAGGAGGGCAATCTCGGCCTGATCCACGCCGTCAAGAAATTCGATCCCGAGCGCGGCTTCCGCTTTTCGACTTATGCCACCTGGTGGATTCGGCAGACGATCGAGCGAGCCATCATGAATCAGTCGGGCACGGTGCGACTGCCCATTCATATCGTCAAAGACATTAACTCTTGTTTGCGCGCCGCACGGACCATCCGGCAGCAGCAGGCTACCGAGCCGACGGCCGCCGAAATTGCTGCTCATCTCGATCGGGACGTCGCCGACGTCGAGCGGCTGCTGTCGCTGCACAACCGTGTAACAATTCGTGCAGGAAACTCTGAAGACGGCAACGGACCTGTCGACTGGCTCGAGGCAAAACAGGATGCCGAGCCGTCACGTCGCGCGCATAAAGACTACATTCAGGATATCGTCGATCATTGGGTCTGCGAACTGAATGAAAAACAGCGGGCCGTCGTCGAACGGCGATTTGGTTTGCACGGAAGTCGGCGACTGACCCTTGAGCAAATCGGCGAAGAGATCGGTGTTACGCGCGAACGTGTAAGACAGATTCAACTGGATGCTCTGAAAAATCTCCGCTCGATGATGGAGAGCCACGGAATCTCGGGTGACGTGATGCTGGATTGACCGCGGCGAGGCAGCGCCGATGCGGATTAATTCGGGCTTACTGTGGCGACTCGAACCGTACCGTTACACGTGCTCGAACGACATCGTCTTGCGGTGCGAAACGCCACTGCCTGACCGCATTCTCTGCGCTGGCATCGAATACACCAGCGGGCTCGGCGTTCACTATATCGATGGCGCTGGTGCGGCCGTCAGTATTGACATGAAACCCGATTTCGACAAAACCGTTGATGCGGCGACGAGACGCACCGCGGGGGTATATTGGTGCCACATACGACCGGATTCCCAACTCTTCCAGTTTCCTTAGCTTCGGCTGTGACGGTTCATCGTTCGCCGATTGCAGCACTACTGCCGTTTCACTGTCCGCAAGGAGGGCAGGCACTTCGGGTTCAGCCGCCGCGGCTGCTGCTGGCTCTGACGCTGTTACATCAATCCCCGTATTCGTCGCCTCGTCCGGCATAGCGGCGTCAATAGCACCCTGCAGCGACGCCCGAGCTTCAGTAACTTCCGGGGACAGCACACCGAGGGTCTCAACGGCATCGAGCAGCTTGCCGGCATTCGAAAATTCCGCTGCGGCAGTCGCGTAAGCCGCGCGAGTCAACATACGTTCACCGAGGCGTTCCATCGACGACAGCAACCGCGAATCGTCACCGTGTTTCTCGTAAAGACCCACCAATATAGCGTGCGCGTTTTCCTCCGCCGGCGCAGTCAAACGGCCGCCAGTCATATGCGCATCTGCCGTCGCGAGTCTCTCAAGAAACAGTCCCTCTTGAGTGTCCTGTGCGATCTGCAGACGGACTTCGTTAATTGCCTCCTCATCGAGGTGGTCATATTGCTCGGCTCTGGACAGCAATTCAGCTGCTCGAGCTCCGTCGCCTTCGACAACCGCCAGGCGGGCGTCCGCCAACTGACGATTGCCTTGCACGACAATCAATTCGTGAGAGACCATGATCGCGGGATTTTCCGGGTCCGTCTCAGCGGCGGTAGCAAGGGCGGCAGAGGCACGAACCGGATCACCAGCACGCAACGCCTCATTCGCCTGGCGCACGAATTCGTCGCTTATGGTCCGCAGACCTCTTAGCGCCGATGGATTGGCCGCCTCAATCGATAGCACCTCGCGATAAAGGACGCGTGCGCTGCTGTCTTCCGGCCTGATGAAACGCTGCATTTCCATGGCCTGTGCTGCGCTGCTCAAAAGCGTATCCACCGCAGACCGCGCAGACGCAGCAATCGTATCCACAGTCGCCAGTTCGTCAGGTTGCGTGGTTGCTGCGTCAGAGGGCGGTTCATTTTGTGTCTCACCTTGCGAAAACCACCAGCCACCTGCAATGATGGCGCTCGCGGCAGCGGCCGCAATGACAGGCCAAAGCATTCGCTGACGACCGGACCATGGCCCCTCATCGCCGAGACCAACAGTGGACGAGTCGTGGCGCAAGAACGCGCCGACCGTCGCAGGTCTGTCCGATCGCGCATAAGACAGGGCGCGGCTCAGAATCCCCCAGTCGCTTGCGGCTAATCCTGAGACTGGTCGCACTTCCATGCCCAGGTGTTTGGCGACAAGCGAAGCCGAGCCACCAAAGGGATGTTCTCCACTCAACAGACGATAAGCGACGCACCCCAGAGAAAATATATCGTCTGCGAAGACGGGCAGCGAGCCGGAAAGTACATCCGGGCTCGCATACGTCTTCGTCACCCAGGCGAATCTTTTACTCGCCGAGCTTCCAGTGTCATCAAGGTATCGCGCCACACCGAAGTCCAGCAACTTGATCTCATCGGTCTTGGTGACAAAAATATTGGACGGGTTGATATCAGCGTGTACCACGTTATGCAAATGAGCATGCTGCACGGCGGCGGCGGTACCCTCAACAATCGACCAGGCAAATTCGGGCGCCAGCGTCTTGCCGCGGGTTCGCTTTAGCAAGGCGTTGACGGATTCACCTTCTAACCACTCCATGACGAGGAAGAACTGACCGTCGTGCTCATCGAAATCGAAAATACTGATGATATTCGGATGGGACAGAGTCCGTGCCCTGGCAGCCTCGCGCTCCAAAGCCAAGCGAACGTCGCGCTGCGGCGCTACCGTGCGCCGGATCATTTTTATGGCGACATGGATTTGACCTGAACCACCGCGATGCCGGCGATTATCCACAGCCTTATAGATGTGACCCATACCGCCAGAATGCACCAGAGCGACGATCTCGAAGCGGCCGCTCAGTGTGTCTCCCGGCTCTAAAGTGTCATATTCCGCAGGCGCGACATGTGTCGACACATCAATATCCAATATACTGATGTCGTCGTGCTTGCCCGTCGAAATGTCACCGATCTCTGACGTTACGGCATTTTCAAATTCGTTCGTATCGGTACTGAGGTGTCGAGAAACATTCGTCCCAGCGCCAAGATGTCCATCGTCGCTCTTCTGTGCCACGGTATACAGCCTCGTCCCGAATTTTGTGGATAAATTCGTGGCGTCTTGTAATTCTTATTTACGACTGTGTCGCTAAATTTCAGACGCTTGTTAAGCTAGCGTTGTAATTTCGGGACATATTCCGAATTCAAGTATGCACGATACGAGAACGCAAGGCCAATGTGCTTGCCGGCTCGAGCAGCCGCCGCAATCGTAATATGACATGTTAAGAATCCAATATGCTCTGAAGCAGGTTCGACGACATCGCTCAATGCTGCGATTCTTGACTAGCGTGAGGACCTTGGTGTGCTCGAGTTCCTCGACCTGGATTCGCTGAAGAACCTGCGAGCGATGATGTAGAGCCACGGAATCTCGGGCGACGTGATGCTGGATTAGTCTGCGTTCGGGGAAATATCAGATCCCGACATAAAGGACCGCGGCAACGTGGCGATCCTCGCTGGCAAGCACATTGAAAGTGCGCGCCGCAGCGCGTGTGTTCATTACTTCGAAGCCGACTCCGCGCCGCGCCATCGCGAAAACGAGTTCGCGCGGTGGAAATTGATTTGCGGCGCCAGTACCGAGCACGATGATCTCGGGATGATCATCCAGCAGTCGTGAAAAATCGTCCTCGACAAGGTCGGCGAGCGCCTTGGCTGGCCAGTCATCAGAGACGGCGTCGATCGTCAGAGCGATCGTGTTCGTGTAAACGGCATCGCCGATACGAATTTCCTGGTCAGAAACGCTGTGTATCGTCAGAGTCGTCGGTGTTTCGCGCGTGAACTTCACAAGAACTTTCCGTTAACATCGTTATTTGGGAATGGCCATCATACAAAGCCTCGGGTTTCGAGCAAGTTGAGCACTCCATACGAAAGAACTGCAGCCGTTGTCGTCCTGCCGGCTGTCAGCGGCGGCCGGCTTGGAAATCCGCTGCTACGGCGCTGGCTGTCACGGTCCGACCTGCAGAAGGCCACCGATCCGGAGGAACTGCTCGGCAGCATCCTCAGATGCCTGCACCTGCCGTATTGCACCGAGGGACTGGGCGCGCTGCGAATGTGGGGGCAGACGGGTGACCGGCCGACAGCCTGGATCGCGGCAGCCGACCCGGTGTATCTCGAGGCGCGGCTCGATCACCTGTGCCTGCATGCGCTTGCCGGCTCGAGTCTGCCGGCGTCTGATCTGCGGTCGCTGTTCGATCATCTGCAGCGAACTCTGCAGGACGATTCGAGATTCGGCTTCGCACGCCTGGGATCTTGCGGCTATCTGCGGGCTGCGGAACCGCTCGCGACTGCCGATGTACCCCCGTATGTCGCAAACCTGGACAAGCCGAACGATTATCTGCCCTCCGGCGACGCATCGGCAGCGTATCGAAGTCTGACCGGCGAAGTGGAGATGGCGCTGCACGATCACGAGATCAATGTGCGGCGCGAGGCTGAAGGTCTGCAGCCTGTCAATGGCCTGTGGCTCTGGGGCGGCGGTTATGCTCCCGAACAACGCACCGAACCACATCCGCCGCTGTTTTCGGATGACCCGCTGCTCAAGGGCTACTGGCTCAGCAAGACCGGCGTTGTCGAACCGTGGCCCGGTACGATAGCGGCCTGCCTCGAAGCGTCTGTTGCCGGTTTCGTCGCGACCGTGCTCACCGACGACGACCGGGACGTGCTGCAACATTGCCTGTTAGAGCTTCGCGAGGCCCTGCTGTCCGAACGGCTTAGCCGTCTTACACTTATGTTTCGTGACGGCATATCGGTTAACGTCCAGCCGCATGACAACTGGCGTTTCTGGCGCCGTATATCGGAACTCCTTAATTGATCACGATGCAAGCGCTCCGACCCATACTCACCAGGCGAACGCCGCAACAGCTCGATACCGATAACTTGTCCGGCGTCAACCCACTGCTCGCTCGCCTGTATGCGCTGCGCGGAGTGACCGAAGCAGCGCAACTCGATTACGGGCTAGCCCAGCTGGCACCGATAGGATCGCTCGAAAACGTCGATGCGGCCGTCCAGCTGTTACTAAAGAATAAGGACCAACGCATTGTCGTCGTTGGCGACTTCGATGTTGATGGTGCGACGAGCACGGCGCTGCTGTTGCGCTGCATGCGCGCCTTCGGCTTTACCGACGTCGACTACCTTGTGCCAAACCGCTTTCATTACGGCTACGGCCTGACGCCCGACATCGTGCGCGTTGCGGCGAAGAGCCGTCCGGCGCTGATTGTCACGGTCGACAACGGGATTTCGAGTGCGCCCGGCGTGCGCGAAGCGCATGACGCGGGGATCGCCGTGCTCGTGACAGATCATCATTTGCCGGGCAGCGAGTTGCCGCAAGCGGACGTCATTGTGAATCCGAATCTGGACGGCAGCCGATTTGTCAGCCGTAACCTTGCCGGTGTCGGTGTCGCTTTTTATGTGATGGCCGCGCTCGGTCGCGTTATCGAGCAGCAGGGCAGGGCGGGCGCCGCGAAGATTCCGGCACGCTACCTGGATCTCGTCGCTCTCGGAACGGTTGCCGACGTTGTGCCGCTCGATCACAACAATCGCATTCTCGTGCAGCAGGGTCTTAATCGCATTCGCGCAGGCAAGACCGTGGCGGGAATCCGGGCGCTGCTGACTCAGTCAGGCCGACAGCTGTCGCGTACGGTCAGCACCGACCTCGGCTTCGCTGCGGGCCCGCGGATCAATGCCGCAGGCCGGCTCGAAGACATGTCGGTCGGCATCGAATGCCTGCTAACCGACGACCAGATGCTCGCCGAACGGTATGCAACGCAGTTGGACCAGATCAATCGCGAGCGCCGTGACATCGAATCGACGATGCGCGAACAGGCATTCGCATATGTCAGTTCGCTCGACAAGAAGAAATGGCCGTCCTGCGTGTGTGTGTTCGAAACTTCATGGCACCAGGGCGTGGT
>CAMYMP010000709.1:1376-2953 GCA_947259435.1 uncultured Woeseiaceae bacterium | reverse complement strand
CGTTCGAGAGTCCATCAACGAGCGTGTAATCAATGTCGGTGGGCAGGCGCAACGACTCCTGCTTTGCGTGTTTCGAAATCTCGCGCTCCTGACGCTCGATGTAACCCGCGTACTTCGCTTGCACCTCGAGCTGCAACTCAATCTGCTCGCGCTGTTCGTCGCTGGCAAGGTCGCTCACATCGAACGCGCCGACTGCGGTAAGACCAGACACTGCCGCGTAGTCAAGTTCCGGGCGACGCAGCAAGTCGGCCGCGGTGCACTCGCGCTGCAGTTCCTTGCCAATGAGAAACTCGTCGTTTTCGCTTAAGCTGGCAGGGCGCAGCATGATTGACTCGAGGCGCTGCTGTTCCTGCACCACCGCCTCCTGTTTGATGTTGAACATCGACCAGCGCAGGTCATCCACCAGGCCAAGCTGACGGCCAACCGGTGTCAGACGAAGATCGGCATTGTCTTCTCGCAAGGTCAGTCGATACTCGGCGCGGCTCGTGAACATGCGATAAGGCTCGGTCACGCCCCTCGTGATGAGGTCATCGACGAGAACCCCGAGATACGCTTCGTGTCGCTCCGGGAACCACTCTTCCAGCTCGCAGGATTTGCGCGCCGCATTGATGCCGGCAAGCAAGCCTTGTGCGCCAGCTTCTTCGTAGCCGGTGGTACCGTTAATCTGGCCCGCAAAGTACAGACCGCCAATATGCTTCGTCTCGAGCGTCGGCCTGAGATCGCGCGGATCGAAATAGTCGTACTCGATCGCATAGCCGGGCTGCGTAATGTGCGCGTTCTCGAAACCGATGATCGAGCGCACAAAGCGCACCTGGGTGTCAAACGGCAGGCTGGTCGAAATACCGTTCGGGTACACCTCGTTGGTGTACAGGCCTTCGGGCTCCACAAAGATCTGGTGCGACGGCTTGTCCGCAAAACGCACCACCTTGTCTTCAACCGACGGGCAGTATCGAGGGCCGACACCGTCGATCATTCCTGAGTACATGGGCGACTCATGGAGCGCAGCACGAATGATCTCGTGCGTTTCCTCCGTGGTCGTGGTGATGTGGCAGGAAACCTGCTCGGGATGATCGGAGCGTTTGCCCAGATAGGAAAACACGGGCATCGGGTCATCGCCGGGCTGTTCCACCATCGCTTCGTAGTTCAGTGTTTTGCCGTCAAGGCGTGGCGGCGTTCCCGTCTTCAGGCGCGCCACCTTAAACGGCATCTCGCGCAGCCGCGCGGCGAGCTTGTTCGATGGCGCATCACCGGCTCGACCACCGGCTTTCTCGGTGCGGCCAACCAGGATTCGGCCACCGAGGAACGTGCCTACCGTTAGCACGACGGTCTTCGCAAAGAACTTCCATTCCTGGCCGGTTACGACGCCCCTTACCCGATCACCGTCAATAATGAGATCGTCGACCGAGGCTTGAAAAACCGACAGCTTGGCCTGGCGCTCGATGATGCCGCGTATCGCGCGGCGATACAGTTCCCGGTCGGCCTGCGCGCGCGTTGCCCGCACTGCCGGGCCTTTACTGCCGTTGAGTGTGCGAAACTGAATGCCGGCCTGGTCGATAGCCCGGGCCATTGCGCCACCC
>CAMYMP010000709.1:0-1293 GCA_947259435.1 uncultured Woeseiaceae bacterium | reverse complement strand
CGTGTCCGCCGCCAATCACGATTACGTCATAGTATTGGATCATCGTCGTCCGGGAATGGCTGAAAAGTGAGCAGTCCGGGCCGCGCATTTTAGTCGTTGGCCGGCACTGTTGCCATAGAAACTTTACAATTTTCAGGCTGTTGTCCAAGATAACGCGCTGTCTCGCGCTCAGGGTTACCCATGGTCCGATACGCCGTTGTCCTGCTGGCCACGCTCCTGCCCGCCGGCGCAGCTCTTGCCCAGTCACTGTTGCTGGAAGATTGCCGCATCAGCGCCGGCCCCGGTGCGCCGAGCATGAAGGCCCGTTGCGGCACCCTGTTGCGCCCCCTGGACCCTACCGGCACTGAACCCGGCGAGATTGAGCTCCGGGTTGCCGTTGTCCCCGCACTGAACCTGACGCCCGAACCTGACCCTGTCGTTCCTATCGCGGGCGGTCCCGGCCAGGGATCTGTGCAATTCTACGCCGCTTACTCCCGGGCCTTCGAAGGTGTGCGGCGTAACCGTGACATTCTCCTGGTCGATCAACGTGGCACGGGCGAGTCATCTCGCATGGACTGTCCCGTCGACGACGACCTCATTGAAGGCCAGTACTCGACCGAAATGACGATCGAGTACACCAACACGTGTCTCGAGCAATTGCCTCATGACCCGCGGTTTTTCACGACCAGCGTTGCGGTCACCGATCTCGAAGCCGTCCGCGAGGCGCTCGGCTACCCGTCCCTCAATCTCTACGGCGTTTCCTACGGAACTCGCGTTGCGCAGCATTTCGTACGTCGCTACCCGAAGTCGACTCGCACCGTGGTGCTGGACGGCATCGTGCCACCGCAGAAATCGCTCGGTCCCGAGATTGCGACGGAAAGCCAGAAAGCGGTCGACAAGATTCTCGCGCGATGCGCCGAGGACGTATCGTGTAACGAGCGCTTCCCGAAAATTCAGGAGACGTTCACGAAAGTGTTCGCCGAGCTAAAAGTGTCGCCCGTCGCCATCAGTGTGCCCCATCCAAATACCGGTCGGCCGGAAAACATCAGCTTTGGCAGTGCCGAGCTGGCTGTCGTCATACGCCTGCTCGCTTATCATCCGAACTCGATTGCGTTGATTCCCTTGCTGGTTAACGAGGCGGGCAACGGCAACTACGTGCCACTGGGATCACAATTCAAAATGACAATGATCGCCATGACCGACGCACTGTCGCTGGGTATGCATAACGCCGTTATGTGTACCGAGGACGTTCCGTTTTTCGACAGAACGACCATCGACTATGACGGTCTCGCAGCCAGCTATATGGGTGCGTTC
>CAMYMP010000708.1:2256-9569 GCA_947259435.1 uncultured Woeseiaceae bacterium | reverse complement strand
CAAGTATCATTGCCGCCGTCAGCGTTTGTCTGAATTCGGTCGGGGCGTAGCGCAGCCTGGTAGCGCACCACAATGGGGTTGTGGGGGTCGGGAGTTCGAATCTCCCCGCCCCGACCAATCAGCTGATGGCCAACGCGAGCTTTCTGTCTTCGATTCCAAGCAGAATCGGCTGCGCCGTTTCCCTGTAGATGTTGACCTTGGCGTTATATGCGACGCGTGACAAACCGTGTTTGTCTGTGATGTGCAAGCGCCGAATATTGAACTGCCCTCCGCCCATGTTTTCGCCGGTTAGATAGCACTTGATCGCCGTGACACGCTCGCCGGAGAACTCCATCCCACTCAGCTTGGCGAGATTGCCTTGCGCACGTTGCAGAAATGTTACGGCGTCCAGATTTGCCTGTGTTTGCGCCGGATCGACGTATTCATCCACGATGTCTGCAAGAAAATCACCGACGAGTATCTGACCCGGCAGAGCTGCGTCGATCATACGCGCGAGTTCTATGGTTACATCACCGACAATAAAATCGTGCATCGTTGGATTGAGGCCTTCGGCTTGGTGGAACTCGTAGCACGCGCCGACGTGAAAACAGGCGCGAAGTCTCGGCACGGCCTTCGAGGCCGATTTGCTGCGGGCAATTGCGTTGTCCGCAAGAACAATATGCATGAAGTGATAAAGATTGACGTTGGCTTCCAAACCATCGTCTCGATTCCAGACATAAAATCCGTCGCCACTCGAGGAGCGGGCAAAGTTGATGCTGACATCCTGTTCGAGCATCTTTGCGTGCGCCGAATTCAGTGAGTAGGACAGGCTGTTGAGCTGGGTCATTTGCTCAAATGGGGTCAACAGACTGAATCCCACGATGTCGAACAGCGTAACGGCGCGGCTGGCTACGTAGTTGATACCGTAGCGGCGAATCATCTTTTCGATTATCTGTGTTTCGACGGGGTGCCCCGTCAGCGGCTGACGCAAATTGAGGACCTTCGGCTCGACCTCGAGTAAACGCGCAACTTTCTGCATTTGCGACAAAGACAGCTGCCGCTCGCCGGATATCAATTCGGTGATAAATCTTGCTGACACCCTGGATGCATTGCTATCGGATTGCGGCGACGTGTACTCGGCGATAGCGTAGTGGGGAACGACCAGAACCAACAGCCCGCCATCGAGCGGGGCCCAACTCAAAATATTATTCTGACCGAGGGACCAGTGCTGGTGCAGACATTGTTCCAGGTGGACGAGATTGCTTCGCTGACGCAGACCCATCTCCTGCGCGAGGCCGGCCAGTTGATCCAGGTACGGCGAAAAATCAGCAATGCGCCGAATTCCGGATTGGGATAGATCGTCAAGTTCCATGCATGTGCCCAAAGCGACTTCCGTGCGACTGTTTTCTCTGCCACAGTTCGCACAGCCAGCGCCGGTATCGCTGTTGCGCCGATACCGACAGTCGAAAGTAATCAACTCTTATGTATAGCGCAAGTATTATCAGGAAGCGCGTGTATCTATTTTATATTTCGGAGATTCCTTGAACGTAGCGGTGTGTCTATTTTACATAATTAAGAGACCGATGAGCGGGCTGGCCGACCATGCCTAGGGGGCCCCGTATCACAGAGATTCGGGCTTTGCGGGATTCGCTGGACAGCGCCCTCATACGTACTCCGTTGCTTCGCTGTGCAGCGCTGGAGGACCTGATGGAGGAAGGCACGCGCATCTTCGGGAAGCTCGAATTCCTGCAGCGCACGGGGACCTTCAAGGCACGCGGTGCTCTTGCCGTCCTGAATAGTCTGAGTGACGCACAGCGGGCTGCCGGTGTGACTGCAGTCAGTGCAGGTAATCACGCTGTGGCCACCGCTTTTGCGGCACAGGCTGTCGGCGCGAGTGCAAAGATAGTCATGATCAGCACGGCCAACCCGGTCCGCATCGAGGCGTGCAGGATGTATGGCGCAGACCTGGTTCTGGTCGATGACGTGCACGAGGCATTCCGCGTCGCCGAGAGTATCCAGGAAAAGGAAGGACGGTTCTTCGTGCATCCTTTCGAGGGGCCCGCGATCGCGACGGGAACAGGAACAGTCGGTTTGGAAATCTGCGAGCAATGCGATCAGTTTGATGCGGTCATTGTGCCGATTGGTGGCGGGGGGTTGATTGCGGGCATCGCTAACGCCGTCAAACAATTACGACCGGATAGCCAGATTATCGGGGTCGAGCCGACCGGCGCGAACTCAATGCATAAGAGTATTGAAGCTGGCGAGCCACAGGCGATCGACAAGGTGCGCACGATTGCCGATAGTCTTGGCGCTCCGTTTGCAATGCCGTATTCATTTGAGCTGTGCCGGCAAAACGTTGACCGGTTCGTTCTGGTTGACGACATGCAGCTTCGAAAGGGGATGGGCACGCTTTTTCAACGAATGAAAATAGCAGTGGAGCCCGCCTGTGCCGCAAGTACTGCGGCGTTGCTAGGTCCACTGCGTAATGAGTTGTCCGGTGCGACGGTTATCATCGTGTTTTGCGGCAGCAACATAGACTGGGGCACCTTCGCAAGACAGGCCATATTCGAGAAGCAGAATGCTGGTTGACGAACTGAAGGCGATCGTTGGCGAAAAAGGCTGGTCAGATGATGCTGACGAGCTGGAGCCGCACCTGAGCGAATGGCGCGGCAGACTGCGGGGCGAGACGCTTATCATGGTCACGCCGAACACAACTGCTCAGGTGTCCGAAGTAATAAGAACTTGCGCGGCGGCCGACGTCGCGGTCGTCCCTCAGGGCGGGAATACCGGACTTTGTGGTGGCGCGATCCCTGATGCCTCAGGTCGGCAAGTACTGCTTTCCCTGTCACGACTCAATGCGATACGGGCGATTGATGCGAACGACTTTTCGATCATTGTCGAAGCCGGCTGCATTCTCGCGGATGTGCAGCAGGCCGCGCGAAACGCCGATCGCTATTTCCCGTTGAGTCTCAGTGCCGAGGGCAGCTGCCAAATCGGCGGAAATCTTTCGACCAATGCCGGCGGGATCAACGTACTGCGCTACGGCACAGCGCGTGAACAGGTGCTCGGCCTGGAAGTGGTGCTGGCCGATGGCACCGTTTGGCATGGGCTGCGTTCGTTGCGCAAAGACACGGCAGGATACGATATGAAGCAGCTGTTCGTTGGAAGCGAAGGGACGCTGGGCGTGATTACGGCCGCAGCCCTAAAGTTGTATCCGGATCCGGGTGAGACAACAACATTGTTTCTGGCGATGCCGACAGCGCACTGCGCCGTTCGATTGCTCGGACGAATGCGAGAGCGACTCACCGATCGAATTCAGGCATTCGAGCTGATATCCGATCGCTGTCTGAAATTCCTCGAGCGCCATATTCCCGACTCGGCACCACCGTTTGCGGATGATTATCCCTGGTATGTCCTTTGCGAAGTCATCGTCGGCATTTCGGGATCGGAGATCGAGAATACGCTCGCCACTGCGCTGGAAGATAGTCTGATCAGCGATGCGATAATCGCCAAGAATAAGGCGGAAGCAGATCGGTTCTGGCGAATGCGGCATTCGCTTTCCGATGCGCAGAAACCGGAAGGAGCGAGCCTCAAACACGACATCTCCGTGCCGATCGGCAGCGTCAGCGAGTTCCTTGAACGGGGCGATTCGTTGCTCAAACGCGTGTCGCCCGATTCGCGGCTGGTTGCGTTTGGTCACGTTGGCGACGGTAACCTGCACTATAACGTGTCGCAGCCAATCGGTGCCGACGGGGCGCGGTTCCTCGCTGATGGTATTCGGCTGACCGCTGCGATCTATGAACTCGTCGACGAGCTTGGAGGCAGTATCAGTGCTGAGCATGGCATTGGCGTGCTCAAGAAGGAGTATCTGCGGCGTTATCGGGGCGGCGCGGAAGTCGCGCTGATGGAAGCTGTAAAAGCGGCGCTGGATCCAAAGAACACACTCAATCCCGGCAAGGTAATTTGACGACCAGTTCCGCGTGTTTGCTTGACTGAACCGGTAGAATTCGTTCAATTTGGATCAATCCGCGATGGTCGCAACGGCACCAGGGTGACTGCCAGGAATCATGAACGCAGAATCGGACAAAATTCACGAATCACTCGTCGACCAGTTGTCGAATTTCGATGACAAGATCGACGACATCGAAATGCTCTCCGAGATACAAGCGAGCGTTGGGCGCCTGCTGAGCAATAGCGGCGGTAGTGAAGCGGAAATCCGGCGCGTTTTGCAGGACCGCTACGAGAGCGGCCATTTGCGTAAGGAGACGTTTCAACTCGTCAAGTCGATGCTCGATCGCTTTGTAACCGAGCAGATACCGACGAGTTCAGGGGTCCCGGAACCGGCCGCAAGGATTGAGCCGGCTATGCCTTCCGAGCCCGCCCCAGCCGCTTCTTCCAGCAATGATTCACTCTCTTCCACGATGGTGATTCCAACTGGAGACTCGATCGAGCCAGAGTCTCCGGACGGGCGTGTGCAAGTTGGTTCTGTGCTTCGCGACCGATTCATGCTGCAGGAGCGCGTGACAGGAGGCAGCATGGGCGCCGTTTACAAGGCTATGGACAGGCGGCTTGCCGAGGCGGGCACTGAGTCGCCCTGGGTGGCTGTCAAGATACTGTCACCGAAGCTCTCACAAAACGGCGCTGCGCTAAGAGCGCTGCAGCAGGAAGCCGCCAAAGGGCGCTGTCTGGTGCACCCGAACATCGTTCGTTTCATTGATCTCGATCGAGACGATGAACTGTATTTTATAGTGATGGAATGGCTCGAGGGCCGGACGTTGGGCAATATCCTCGATTCGCCAGACTCGGGTAGCATCGATACGGCGCGCGCATTCAAGATCGTGCATCAAATTGGCAAGGCGCTCGACTATGCGCATCGTTGCGGAATAGTCCACGCTGATGTCAAACCCAGCAACATCATGATCGCGCCGAATGGCGATGCGAAGTTGTTTGACTTCGGTGTAGCGCGGGTGCGGCAACAACAATTGGAGAAAGATCCCAGCTTTGACCCTGGCGTCCTCGGATTGCTGACACCGGCCTATTCAAGCATGCAGGTGTTGACCGGAGAAAAGCCGGTGCCAGCCGACGATGTGTTTTCTCTGGCGTGTCTGCTGTATCGGCTCATTGCAGGTTATCGGGTGTTCGGACCGCGCAATGCAGCGGAGGCTGCCGAGGAGGGCATGAAGCCGCAACGACTCGACAAACTCAGTGACGCGAATTGGCGAGCCTTGAAAAAAGCCCTGTCTTACTCGCGAGTGACACGCTACGAATCCATGGCGGAATTTGTCGAGGCCCTGGATGCAGAGGCAACAAGGGAGAAGATCACCGTCGATATACCGGCGCCCGCTCGATTCAGTGAACCGGGTGAGAAATCTGGTTCTGGACGAGTGATCCTTGGACTGTTTGTCCTGGCCGGGCTCCTCGGCGTAGCTGGAACTCAGCTCGGGTGGTTCGAACCACTCAAGGAGCGCTTCTTGATTCAGGACTCTGAGGAGGTGCTGCAGGAGCCAGTCGTGGAAGAAGTTCCACTTGTAAAGACTGTTGAGACGCTGCCCGAGCAACCGGCTGTCGAGGAGGTCGTCGATGAGTTGGTCGTCGAGTCGGACACCGAAAGCGAAATTGTGGCTGCCATCGAACCCGTCGAAATTCCGGAGCCCGCGGTAATCGCCGTTCCGCTCGTCGATTTCTCCAAGCTGCCCCGCGCCAACGCCGAAGTTCGTATTTCGGCCGACGGCGGCAACGCCGAGTCCGTTACCGTGAGACTTCGCGAAGATGGTAGTTCCGCCACGGTAGACCTGGTGCGCAGTGACGTGGAATTCCCGCTCACATTGCGTCTGGAAGAGGCCGGTTTTAGTGGCAATCGTTCCCCGTGGGCCGCGAGACAGTATGAGTTTTCCAACAATGGATACCTCGACTTTCCGGTGGGTCAGGACCGCGCTCGCGTGACGCTGACGATGATGTCGGATCGTGTTCGAGAAGCGGATCAGCAATCGACGTTGCGCGTGCGGGAGTCGGACACAGCCACATCGGAGCTTGCAATTATCAATGTCGTGCTCGAGGACGACGATCAGCGGGCTTTTGAGGCCAAATTGCCAGCCAATACCGTCGCGTTTGCCGCGAGTCAGGTTTCCGTGAACGAACAGGATCCTGCGGTCCAGCTCGACATTGTCCGATTCAACCCCGATAACACCACCGTCGTCGTTGGCTACGTACTCCGGGACATCACGGCGACGCAGGGAGAAGACTACTTTGCGCCCGGCGGGTTCACGATTGAATTTGGTCCCGGACAGCGGTCAACCAGGCTCCTGATCCCCCTGGTTCAGGACTCGGAGTATGAAGACAATGAAGCGTTCAGTGTGGAGTTGTCGAATGCGGATTCCGGGGCGGACGCCGACGTCTTCAGTCGCGTTGCCGTTATGATCCGCGACGACGATCAGTAGGGCCCAGCGCACCAGGCGCGCGGCGCTTCGCTGGGTAACGATTCATTGCTAGACTGCCGCCCTTGACCTGACGCATTGTCCGGTCCCTGCCAGCAGACCACAGGGCGTTCACGATGGAAGAAAAAGAACTGCGGCGCTACTCGCGCGTAGTTGTCGATGGCGATGAACAGGCATCGAGCCGCGCGATGTTGCGTGCTGTAGGTTTTACCGACGACGACTTCCGGCGGCCGCAGATCGGCATTGCCTCGACATGGGCCATGACGACGCCGTGCAATATGCACATCAATGACCTCGCGGCCGAGGCCGCAAAAGGCGCGGATGCGGCTGGCGCGAAGGCCGTCATATTCAACACCATTACAATCTCGGATGGTATTTCAATGGGCACACCGGGCATGCGCTATTCCCTGGTGTCGCGCGAGATTATTGCCGACTCGATCGAAGCTGTGACAGCTGGAGAAGGATTTGACGGGCTTGTAGCGATCGGTGGATGCGACAAAAACATGCCCGGTTGCATCATGGCCATCGCACGATTGAACCGACCAGCCGTGTTTGTCTACGGCGGCACAATCAAACCCGGTGCGAAGCGGCGGGATATCGTGTCCGTATTCGAAGCCGTCGGCGCAAAATCGAGCGGCAAGATCAGTGAGGCGGAGCTTCTCGAAGTGGAGCAGACTGCTATTCCGGGCCCTGGCGCATGCGGCGGGATGTACACGGCGAATACGATGGCATCGGCAATCGAGGCCTTGGGCATGAGCCTCGCCAATAGTTCCGCGCAAGAAGCCGTGTCTGAGCAGAAAGTCGACGACTGCCGCCGCGCGGGCGAGGCGGTCCTGAACCTCATCCGGAACGACATCAAACCGCTCGATATCATGACGCGCAAGGCGTTCGAGAACGCCA